>JAGOIH010000144.1 GCA_017995755.1 Sedimentibacter sp.
ACGCAACTCTTCCCGAGTGAACCCGGCTTCTTGTGGATCGATGACGATGCACGTCAGCCAGTAATTCGAATTGAAATCGCTGTTAGGATTGGTATGAAAGGTAATTCCGGGCAGATCGTGCAGGAGCTTTCGGTACAGCTGATTAATTGCTCTCCTTCGGGCTATGTGATCTTCCAGCACATACATCTGTCCGCGTCCGATGCCCGCGCAGATGTTGCTCATCCGATAATTGTAGCCAATGTGCGAATGCTGATAGTGTGGCGCGTTGTCCCTTGCCTGTGTGGCGAAGAATTTCGTCCGCTTCGCCTCCTCTTCGGTGCGGCACACCAGCGCTCCGCCGCCCGAGGTGGTAATCATCTTGTTGCCGTTGAACGACAAGCAGGCAAATTCTCCAAATGTGCCGCATTTCTGTCCCTTGTACTCCGCCCCCAGCGCTTCAGCCGCATCCTCCAGCACCGGGATATCGTATTCGTCGGCTATGGGCAAAATCTCATTCATCCGTGCCGGCATGCCATAGAGATGCACCGGGATGATCGCTTTCGGCTTCTTACCCGTTTTGGCAATACGGTCTTCAATCGCAACTCTCAATAGCTCCGGATCCATATTCCACGTATCCGGTTCGCTGCCCACGAATACCGGTTTTGCACCCTGATACGCAATCGGGTTGGCCGAAGCCGAAAAAGTAAAACTCTGGCAGATCACCTCGTCGCCCTGCGTCACTCCCAGCTGCACCAATCCCAGGTGAATAGCCGCCGTGCCGGCACTCAGCGCCACAATATGTTTGTCCTCACCCAAGTAATTCTCCAGGTCTTTCTCAAAACCATCCACATTGGGACCCAGGGGCACCACCCAGTTGGTGTCGAAAGCCTCCTGTATAAACCGTTGCTCCTGCCCGCCCATATGAGCGAGAGAGAGCCATATACGTTCGCTCATAAATTATTGCCGTTTTTGCTGAATCATGGATTCTACAATGGATAAACTAGTCATGGCAGCTATTTCTTCCGGTTCAAAAGAAACATCAAATTCCGTTTCTAATTCGATTATAAAATTTAAATGTCTTAATGAATCCCAGTTTTCACAGTTGTCCTGATTCGTATCATCGTTTACTTGAGTCTCAAATACCTGAGCAGCAATTTCTTTTATCTTCTGTTTCATTTATAATTATAATTATCTGATAAATTAATTATTTTATTTTCTAAGTCGAGGTTATATAATTTAACAGATTCACTTTCCGAAATAATCTCAAAACCAAATCTTTCGTAAAATTCTTTCACCTGTATGTTTTTTGCAGATGAAATAAACTTTGAATGAATGGTTTTGAAATTCAATTGCTTCAATTCTTTTAATATCCAATTCATGAAAGCATCCTCAATTCCTTTACCTAATATTCTACAGCTTAGCAAAAACGAATCAATATCAACTGTTTCTCCATTAAGTTTACAGATACATAATCCGGTTATACCACTATCTCCAAATTTATCTTTAACAGATAAAGTATAAATTTTAGCACCTTCACTTAACATTTCCGATAAATCCGTATCAGTATATCTTTGAGTAGTAAGATTAAATTGATTGGTCTTTTGAGTCATCTGAGCTGCACGTACAATTGTGATATTATTTACTTCTTCAATCGTAAGTTCAATTTCCAGACTCCTGATATAATCATTCATGTCTGTAAATGTACTCTTTAAGCTATTACGCAAGGCATTCTCTTTATACTGTTTTGTTTTAGAAAGATCTTCTGATGTTAAATTATATATAGAAAAATATTTTTCTGCGATGGATTTAAAAAAGTCAGGCAACATATAAGGCTGTGTTGGAAAATCAGGAACCTCAACTTCAGGAATTACAGTTTTTATCAACTCCCTTTCTGATGGGTTATCATCTAAAAAAACCATACTATCCAGTCCTATATTCAGTTCTTGAGCTAATGATTTTATGTTATCAGACTTATTAACCCAGTTAATTTTCAGAGCAGCAAAATGATTCTCTTTCAACACAATTGAATTATTAAGACTCCATGCTTGTCTTACATCTTCAATATTATTTTTACTACACACTGCAAGAATTACCCCCTGTTTGCCAAGCTCCTCTATCTGCTGTTGAAACATTAAGAATGCATTACCGGGATACTCTCCTCCAATTTGAATGCCCTCAATACCATCTTCACCCAAAATACCACCCCACAAAGTGTTATCCAAATCCAATATCAAACACTTTTTTCTTTTAAGCTCAATAGAATTAATCTGTTCTTTGAACCAATCCTGGAATGGATTAGATAACCTAGGATTTAGAGCCATCTGAGAAATAAAATAATACTTCCAGTCTATCAATTCTGTAGAGGAATATCTGCTTAGAAAGTTTTCAAAGACAAGAACCTTAATATTATTATGCTCTAATGCCAACTCACATAAAGTTGAGTTGTAATATTTAACAGCTTCTTTAATATCACTATCCCCAGTTATAGTATTGATGCTATAAATATCATTTATAGTGAAAACGATCAAAGTTTTACTTGGAGGGATCCTTGATATAGTAAGTTTCAGTAAATCAATATAATTTCTAATTTCGGCAGCAATTACTTTATTATTAGTTTTAATTGGAGACAGATAAAACCAAATGTATCTCTCAGCATCTGGATCAATAAAAGAAATATCTTCATACCCAGAAAAAGAGGCTTTATACTTACTAAAAAACCTCTCAATCGTCATATTCCTAAAAATAAAAAACTCCATATATCTAATCTTTACTTACCAATTCAATTAAGCCCACCGACTTATTGTATAAATAACAAATCAACTTATTATTAAGTGCAACAGCCGGCACTGGTTTAAATAGTGCAACAAATTTCTTTTTTCTTAACTCAAATATTGCAGAATCAATATCATCAACTTCATAACAAATATGATAGGGCGAAACACCTGATTTATCGAGAGTATTAACAACAGGTGATTTCTCATCAATTGGGGCAACTAATTCTATCAGTGGAAACTGTTCTCTTTTTAAGAAAGCGATACGAGTATTTTGAATTAGGTCGTTATAAATATCTGTAAGTTCCCAACCCGATGAAATATAAAATTCGGCAGTTGACATTATATCTTTCACGGCATATCCAATGTGGTGAAATCTACAGTTTTCTAACATAGCTTAATATTCTATTACAGGTGAAATATTGCAGTCACTAAGTGATAGAAGTGCTGTACCCCAAGAAAGTCCTGCCCCGAAACCACACATAACTACCTTCTCACCGGTTTTAGATTTCATTTCAGATGAAATAGTCAAAGGAATAGATGCCGAACTTGTATTACCATATTTTTGCAAGCAATATGGAACTCTTTCAAGTGGATATTTAATTCTTTTAATTATAAAATCTGTCATAAATTTATTTGCTTGATGCAATACAATATTATCTACCTCATTTATTTCAATATTGCCAACTTTGCAAATTTCCTTTATACTTTTTGGAACAACACTTAATGCAAAATTAAAAACATCCATTCCATCCATGTACACCTCAGTTTCAGATCTCATATTTCCATCCTCAACTTCCTTTTCTAAAACATTTTCAGGAGTAGCAGGATATCTTGCACCCCCGGCCTTTATTTTAACCGCATCTTCTCCTCCTCCATCTGAATACAGCGCAAAATACGCAGTACCATTTGTGCTCTTTTCTATTAAAGTTGCTGTTCCAGCATCACCATATAAAGGAGCATTAACTTTGTCTTTCTTATTTACAATTTTTGAAAACGCTTCTCCAACTAATAATAAAACTCTATCAACTCCTTCCTGCGATACATAAGCCATGGCAGTAGATAAGCCATAGACATAACCAGAACAACCTAATGACAAATCCAATGAAGCTGTTGATTTAGGTAACCCTAATTTATGCTGTATTATTGGTGCAGTTGCAGGAATTTTATAATCTGGAGATTGGCTTAAAAATAGAACCAAATCAATTGATTCTCTTCTAATTTCATTATCCTCAATTAATTTTTCTGCAGCTTTAAAGCACAAATCAGATGGCGTCACATTATCATCAACATACCTTTTTTCTCTTATGCCAATAGTATTAATTGTCTTTTCAATTTCTTCTTCGGGTATCAAATAACCTAAATCTGCGTTTCTACTAATATTTTTAGGAACGCACGCTGAAATTGCAGAGATCTTTACGTTTTTATATTTAATTATTGCCATCCTATTATTATTGTAAAGTTAATCCACCATCAATTAATAAATTACTGCCTGTAACCCATGCACTTGCATCTGACAATAGATAT
>JAGOIH010000020.1:0-3954 GCA_017995755.1 Sedimentibacter sp.
TCTTTTTTCCCTGTCCGCTTTTTTGGACAGGAATCAAAGTCTAACACAGAGTGTTTTCTCTGTCAACTGCCATTTTCTGTAAGGCTTTTACGCCCTTGTCTTTTGTGACAGCTTTGTTAGTTTATCATAACTAAAGATTAAAGTCAATAATTTTTACGTATTTTTTCCCCATTTTTTTTCCTGGTTTTTTCGCTGATTTATATTTGTTTTTTTGGTTTAAGCAAAAGGGAATCAATATCAAAACTTCATATCATATCCTATCTAATTCTTCCTTGATGCTCAGCGCCACAGGATCATTGGGAGATATTTTCAATGCTGTTTGAATATCTTCTTTTGCTCTGTCAAGCTGGTTGTTATATAAATAAGCTGCTGCCCTGTTGCAGAAAACCTCACATTTGCCCGGGTCAATACTTAAAAGCTTTGAGAACAGTTCTGCTGCTTCAACATATTTACCCCTGCATATTTTACACAATCCCAATTCATTTAATGCATCCTTTTGCAGATTGTCAATTTTTAACACATTTTCGAAATATGCTTCTGCAATAGCATACTCGCCCAGAGCTCTGTATGCAAGGCCTATGAAAAACAACAGGTTCCACCAGCCGCTAAAATCCTTGACCAGGGGCAGCAATAAATCCAGACCTTCTTCCGGTCTTTCCTTTAATACTAAATTATAGCCGTTTTCATAATCAACATAGGGTTTTAGTTGGAGCAGTTCATTTCTTATTTCTTCTATTCTTAAATCATCATCATCCAACTCCTGGTGTCTCTGCCAAATGAGCTGAGCTTTTACATATTGCTGCTTCCTTTTATAATAATAACCTAACTTATAATAAGCAAGCGAAAACTTATCATTATAATCAAGGCATTTCTCAAAATATAAATTGGCTTCTTCCAGGAAATACCGGCTTTGATCATTTCCTTTTTCGTGCAGCTCCATCCCCATCTTTTCCAGACAAGAGGCGTAAATAAAGCAGGTTTTTTCATTTTCCTCATTATTAATTAAGGCTTTTCCGTAAATAACACTATCTTCTGTCTTAATGCCATTATTAATTATATAAATAATATAAGGAAGAAACTCGAAATTTAACGCTTCAAACATTTCCTTATAATCCTGTTTATATTTGAAATTGTTGTCGGTTCCTAAAATATATATTATCCCGTCAATAATATTGTTCAGTGTTATGCCGTCTATTTCATCCTGTTTATTTATGTCTTCCAAAAGTTTTTCGATTCTAACAGGTACAGGCAGCTCTATTTTCGTAATATATGTTTTACCCTTGAAGCTTACTGCCGTGCCTTTTTTTAAGCTGATAAACGAAATATCATTTCTTTTTTTCAAGAAATACTCTTCAAAATATTTATCTCTTTTCATTTCCTATCTCTCCTATGTTATTAACAACATACGTTTCGCATCTGTTAAAAATATTTTCCTTGTCCCTATATACAAATAATATATTATTTTCCCCGATTTCAGCAATTCTGAAATCATTTATAATTTTCCCTTCCATTGAAGAGAAGTAATTATTTTTAAATTCTCTGTCATTTGCCAAAAGACGCTTTATATTTTTAAACTTATCTTCAGACTCCCTGTTTAAATAATCAGGCAGTTCTTCATATTGGTTATTGAATATATAATCAAATTTTAAAGCTTGAATGAATTCGTCTTTCATCCTGTTTGAATATTTAATATAATCATACAATATTTTATAAAGATCTTTCCTGCTGTGAGCTTTGTTGTATAAATCATTTCCCTTCCAGTATACGCTGAATGAACTGTAAAACTCAAAAGCAGATTCAGGAAATAAGTTATTAATTATATATTTCAAGGAATTGCTGAAATATTTTTCATTATAATATTTATCAACCAGTTCTTCAATGTTTTTTAGCATGAGCAAGTCTTCCAAACTCATATATTTCGTTGATATTACTTCATATGGTGGTTTTTTTGTATATTTGATCCGGTGTTTTTCTATATCTTTATATATTTTCGTCCCCTTCAGAACTTTTAAAAATCCCAGCTGAATTTTCTCAGCGTTAAGACTATGTATTCCGTCAAATGATTTTTTGAAGCTTTCAAAATCTTCATAGGGCAGCCCTGCAATCAAATCCAGATGCATATGTACATTCCTATTCTTTCCTATTTCACTAACCACGCGGGTAAATCTGCCTTTATCCATATGTCTGTTTATTTCAAAAAGAGTATCTTCATTTAATGATTGAACCCCCATTTCAAACTGAAACATATTGACAGGCATTTTACCGATAAAATTCACGAACTCATCATTAATAATATCAGCAGTAATTTCGAAGTGAATTGTCATGTTACTTTTGTTGTTTTCCACAATATACTGAATTATCTCCATTGACCGCCTGTAATCTGCATTGAATGTTCTGTCCACAAACTTAATCTGTTTGGCCTTTGTATTTAAAAGCATTTTTAAGTCCTTTTTTACTCTTTCCATTGAAAAAAATCTCATTTTCTTATCAATGGATGACATGCAGAAGCTGCAGCAAAAAGGGCATCCCCTTGAGGATTCATAGTATATTATTTTATTTTCAAAGTCATCATCCTCTTCATAGGGGTAACTGATTATGTCAAGATTTTCTATAAGCTCTCTTCCTTGGTTTATAATTATTTCATTGTTTTCTTTGAAAGCCAGACCCTTAATTTTATGAAGTTTCGGGTCCGGGTTTTGAATTTCTTCAAGAAATTCTTTAAATGTTTCCTCCCCTTCTCCAAAAATTATATAATCAATGAATGGCTTGTCTTCCATCATCTTTTTTACTTCAAACGATACCTCAGGACCACCGTATAATATCCCGGCTTTATTTTTTGCTTCCTTTAATACATATGAAATATCATTTATGTAATCAATATTCCATATATAGCATGAAAAACAAACAAGGTCCGCATCTGCATCCAAAATTTCCCCAAGTATGTATTCCTGCTTTTGGTTAATGGTAAATTCTTTTATTTCAATATCAAAACCACTGCAGTATTTTTTCAAATACCGCAGGGCTAAATTTGCATGAATAAATTTCGAATCCAGTGCTGCCAACAATATTTTCATATTCTAATCCTCATAAGCCCGGATTTATTCCTGACTATTGCTTCGTTTTCAGTTCTCTTTACAACCTTGCACCTGCCTAAAAGCGGATGGTTAAATGCAGGATATTTTAAGCATTCCTTAATATCGGGAATTTTATCAGGTATCATCAATTTTTCAGGACTTATTAAACCTTTTCTTAGTTTATCCAAATACATGGAAAAGCTGTTTGTTATGCCGGCCTTATTTCCTCCGGGACGTTCAGTTTCCTTATCAAATATGTAATTTAACACCTTATAGAAGTTAATGCCATTGCCTCCAAACAGCATAGGTCTGGCAATCATTTTTATTCTTTCTTTTTCGAATTCAATTAAATATTCTTTTTCTACCCTTATTCCATTTTTTGCAAGAATCTCCTTAACTGAGAAATCAATAATCCTTTCCCTGGACAAAGTTTCAATGCTTTCAAGATCATTGTTTTTCATAAACTCATGAACCGCAGATGAAATAAGCAAGGCATTTAAGATAGATTTTTTATTAATAGTGTAAAATAATACTGCATTTAAAACCTCATGGATGACATTTTCCCATATAGTATTTGACAGCACAATGGGAATAATTTTATACTCTAAAAGTTCATCCTCTATATCAGACGGATTTTTATTCTTAAGCAGCAGGTCAATCGTTTTGTCGCTGCCGTTCATATAGTGCTCAAATAGCTCAATTTCCTTTTTATACCTATCTTTATCAAACCTGCATCCTATACTTTCCTCATATGGGATAAGGCATTTGACAGTAATTAAAAACAGCTGAAATTCAATGCTGTTTGTGTCATTATAGCAAAAACTCAGCAGGTTATTTATTCTATCTTGCATATAATCTCCTCATTGCAGGAAAATGCAAC
>JAGOIH010000020.1:4054-20190 GCA_017995755.1 Sedimentibacter sp.
GGGAT
The DNA here is from genome assembly GCA_017995755.1 of Sedimentibacter sp. Classification (GTDB taxonomy): domain Bacteria; phylum Bacillota; class Clostridia; order Tissierellales; family Sedimentibacteraceae; genus Sedimentibacter. The sequence goes on from JAGOIH010000020.1 coordinate 4,060, forward strand.
AAGGCATTTGACAGTAATTAAAAACAGCTGAAATTCAATGCTGTTTGTGTCATTATAGCAAAAACTCAGCAGGTTATTTATTCTATCTTGCATATAATCTCCTCATTGCAGGAAAATGCAACTCCTTATGCGCTTTTTAGCTGCACAAATTTGGCATTCTTTGCATGTGACCTGCCATTCATTCCTGCTTCGCTATCGCTTGAAGCAATTGTGTTAGTTCACAAAAAGAATTCGCAGTCTGGCTGCGATTCCATTATACATTCAATTATATAAATTATCAAATGCTTTAATAAAGAATAATAACTTTCTACTCTTTAACAATCATAAGCTCTTCATACAGCTTAGACGATTTTTCGAACTCTTCCTTAAAATCAGATGCAAATTGTAAAACCTTCAATGAATAGTCGCTTACCCCTCTTTCATCTTCAGCTTTCATATAGTTTTCAAGCCCTTGCTGACCTCTGTTGTATGCAGTTAATACCTTATGCATGTCCTTACCGTAAACCCTCTGAAGATATGAAAGTTGTGTTATGGTAAGTTTTAAATTGAATTCCGGGTCTAAAAGCATTTCATGTCTATATGAATATCCCAAGTTTCCTGCGATAATTTCTGCTGTGTTCTCCATAAGCTGGCCAAGCCCCAGCTCTCCTCCGGAACCCATGGCATTTGGATTAAAATCACTTTCTCTTTTTATTACACCCAGTACAATAAACGGGTCTATGTATTTTCCCTTGCTTTCTTCAATAAGAAACCGGCAGCAGTTGTATTCGAGACCAGTCAGATTTTGCACGAACGAGGTCAATTGTTTTTCCCGGATAAATGAATCTCTGTAGTCATATATAAATGATTTTATTATTGGTTCCTGTGGTAAATTGTAATAATTTTGTTTATCCTCTGCAACTGCTGTAATGCTGGTGTTTAACATCATAAAGTAAGAAAATATGCATAGTATTATTAAAATAGTCAGATAATATTCCCGTTTCATTTCACACCTCCTTGTCCTATAATACATTATAAGGCAAGTTAAATTTGTACTCAATGTAGAAGCTTGAAATGATTTGTTGGAAATTGATAGAATTTGACACTTATGAAATATTTTTTTATGAATCGCCTCCAGCTGCCCGGCTATAAAGACATGCAAAAAGGAACGCTCAGCGTTCCTTATGTTAATGGTGTTTGTTGCTACATTTTTTCAGGCGCTTCCATTCCCAGAAGTTCTATGCCTTTTTTAAGCACCCTGCTAACTGTGAGAGTAAGAAGCAGTCTTGCTTTTTTAACTCTTTCATCATCTGTAATAATTGGGCATTCATGATAGAACCTGTTAAATTCCTGGGCAAGACCGACGATATATCTGGTTACCATAAATGGCTCGTATTTGTCATGAGCATTTAAAACAGCTTCCTTAAAACCTTCAAGTTTTTTAATTACATTAAATGAATCGCTGTCTGTGAAAACTGAAAAATCAACGTCGTCATCTATTTCCACATCTGCCTTTCGAAGGAGACTGCAGGTTCTTGCATATGTGTATTGCACATAAGGTCCTGTTTCACCTTCAAAGCTTAATGTTTTATCCCAGGAAAATACATAGTCTTTTATCCTGTTGTTGAAAAGCTCCTGGAATATTACCGCACCTATTCCAACCTGCTTTGCAACCTTCTCTCTGTCTTCCAGGTTTGGATTTCTTTCGTTTATAATTTCAGTAGTTTTTTCAATTGCTTTGTTTAAAACATCCTCTAAATATACAACTCTTCCTTTTCTTGTCGATAAAGAACCATCTTCCAGACTGACGGTTCCAAACATTACATGCACGCAGTCATATGCCCAGTCATATCCCATTAAGTCAATTATTTTTCTCCACTGGTCGAAATGCAATTTTTGCTGTGCACCGACCACATATATATTCTTGTAAAAATTATATGTATCTTTTCTGTATTTTGCAGCCGCCACATCCCTTGTTACATATAAAGTGGACCCGTCGCTCTTTTGAATAAGAGCATCAGTAAGACCGTACTGGGAAAGTTCTACAATTCTTGCTCCCTCAGAATCCTTAAGCAGGCATTTGTCTTCCAATTCATCAATTATTGCCGGCATTTTGTCTGAATAAAAGCTTTCTCCCGCAAAGGAATCATATTTAATTCCGAACATGTCATATACCCGGTTGAATTCCTTTAAACTTACTTCCCTGAACCATGACCATAATTTGTGTGCTTCTTCATTGCCTGTTTCCAATTGCTTGAACCAGTATCTGGCTTCTTCCTGGTATTCCGGATGAGTTTCAATTTCCTGGTTGTATCGTACATACAGCTTCATCAACTCATTTATTGGATCTTTTTCGATGGCTTCTATAACTTCAGGTGTTCCCCATTTTTTATAAGCAGAAATAAGCATTCCGAACTGTGTTCCGTAATCGCCCAAATGGTTTATTGCTACAGTATTATATCCCATATATGTATAAATGTTGTATAAGGCATAACCTATCAATGTTGAACGTATGTGACCGATATGGAATGGTTTTGCAATATTTGGAGATGAAAACTCAACTATTACGGTCTTTCCTTCTCCCACATTTGTGCTTCCGAAGTTCTCTTTTTCTTCAAATGCTCTTTTCAAAACCTTTTGGGCAAATTGAGATTTATTAACAAAGAAATTTACATAGGGTCCCGCACTCTCAATTTTTTCAAACTCCTCTGCTGTACCAATTTTTTCAACCATTTCATTTGCTATTGCTGCAGGAGACTTCCTGTATTTCTTTGCAAATTTAAAACAAGGTACCGCATAATCTCCCATATCAGCACTGGGTGGTATTTCTATTAATTGAAGAGCATCATCAATCGACATCTCTGTTTCTATTGATGTGAAAATCTCAGCTACTTTCTCTTTAAAATCCATTTCTTTCTCCTCCACGATTCTAATCGCATAACATCTTAATACGCCCATATTATCAACGGATTGGCGCATTTACAATCATTTTGTAGTCACAATAATAACACAGCAATTTTAAAGTGTCAACTTAAAACAGATGCATCTGTTGGGCTGTCTTCATAAGTGTTACTTTTCAGAATGACACCGGCTTTGGTTTATATTATTTCATGAGACGGCAGCTTACAGGTCAAGCTCTGTTTCACCGTCCCCCTGAGTTATATGCCATTTTTCATGACCTGTAATCTCATCAAGGCTCACTTTATCGGATAGAATATGGGCAATCATCATATTGTTCTTTGGAGGCTTTCTTGTTACCATGAATCCGTTGCTCAAAAGAACATCCCTGTATTGGCCGAATAGTCCTGTTCCTATAACAGCATATTCAATACCCTTGTCATAGCAATAGCTCGCAATTCCGTCTGCTAGTGCCCTTATGTATCTTTTATTAAAGGGGTCTGTGAAAAACTCAACAGCAGACGTCATTTTGGAGCCGTTTGCAACTGCATTATGAAGTATTGCAAAGCCGATTATTTCATTGTCAAGTTTTGCAAGAAGAGTTGTATAATCAATATCCGGCCTTTCATTGTATCTGTAGTTTAAGTATTTAAAATCTCTTACCAAAAGAACATTATACTTGGATTTGTATTTATCCCAGCATTTTTGAATTTTTTCAGGTACCCTGTCAAGTATTTCAAATTCAATCTCTTTATCCATCTGCCCCTTAAGTTTGTTTTTCATAAATGAAGCATAAATAGAATTTCCAAGCTCGGCTAAAAAACCTATTTTTATTCTTCTTTTAAGAATATTGTTAATAAGTATGGGCTTTACATAAACTTCTTTTTCAAAAAGTGTAGGCCAGCCGAATCTTTGATAGGCAGGATAGGATTGGTCGTTTGCCAGGCCTATTACCACATCAACCCCGTCCTTTTTTCCCCTCTCACAGGAATTTTCCGTCATAGTTCTGAAAATACCCTGCCTTTTATAGTCCGGATGGGTCATTGATTTTACCGAATGGGCAGTTAAAAGAGTTTTTCCATTAACGTAAAGTTCGTTAGGCAGCAGCCCGTCACAGCCTATTACCTTATCCCCCTCCTTTAATAAATACATCATATTCCCTGATTTATTGTAAGGGTTTTTATCAAACAGCCATTCATACATTTCCTTCTTAGAGTTGGTTGCCTGGCCGAAAGAAATTACGGACAATTCCTCAAATGCCGCAAAATCTCTTGCCATATCCAACCTCACTATTTCTCTTTCCATAAACCCTCCAAATATGTTACCGGTTTTCTATTTTATGTAATTTCCATTTTATTATAATATTTAATGCATGTAAATGAAAATTTATATATCATATGCACTATATAAAGGCAAAGAAATCCCCCTTTATTTTCATTAAGAAAAGAAATTAATACTCAAAGAGTGTAATTTTGCATTCCTTGCATCTCAAGGCAGGTACTTTGATTGATCTTCTAAAGGACATTGGAACTAAATATTCATCATATATGTCAAATAATCTGGATACACCATCTACAGACCACATTATCTGCTTGGGAGAATGAATAAATCCCTCTTCCATCACTTGTCCGCACTTTGGACAATGAAAACTGCTTATTTTTCTTTCCATAATATTCTCCTCACTTTATAAGACTTGTTTATCAGCTGCTTCTAATTTATTAATCACATTGCTTTTTATTCCCTTATATATTACAGAGCCAATAAATATCAAACCCACATATCCTACAATGGGGTAAAAAACACCTATAAGCTCGCCGAATGAGAATAAACTCAACACAAATGCAATAATTGTGATAGAAACTGCAAATATCCTGTTTCCTCTTTTCCCTCCTCGTGTAAATCGGCTGCAAATAGACCAGAGCATAGCTGAGCAGGATGAAAACATGCCCAGAATCAGCACAAGAGAGAAAACAGCTCCTAATATATAAGAAATCTTTCTTGCAAGATATAATACCGGTATTGCCAGTGTGGAGATGTTTTCTGCATTCAACAAAATTGCAGTATTCATGATTGCAATTTTCAAAATTATTGCAAGAGCTCCAAACAGTGCACCGTATTTTGCATCATTCCTCTTATCTGCCGATTTTCCCAGTTCCGTAAAATACACACTTCCACTGAGAAAATTAAGCGATAAATATAAAACTGCGCTTATGGTCCAATGGGGAGCTGTCTGCAGCTTGCTGAGCTGGTACCGGTATTTTGGTACTTCTGCAAAACTGCCGTAATCATTTGCTATGCTTATGGTTCCCACAAGCAATGAAAAAATGATGATAGCCGGCCCTATGGCAGAGATAATCTTAACTAAGCGTTCAAATCCTATCAAATAGGTGGCTAGAACCAATACAGCCATTACTGCAGAGCCCAAATACCGGTTAACACCATAGTACTCATTTAGAGTAGATCCTGCGCCGGACAATAAAACGGGCATAATCAAAATCAGTGTGAAGGGAATCAGCCCTGAATAGGCTGCACCAATCTTTTCACCGCAAAAGTATTTGAAATGATTGAATGATACTACATTTTTATGTTCATAGCCTGTAATCAATAAAACCTGGCCCAGGAACAAAAATCCTATAAAATTAATCAAAAGAACTCCATAGCTCATGTATCCGTAGCTTGAAAAAAACTGCAATGCTTCCTGGCCTGTTGCAAATCCGGAGCCGACAACCCAGGCTATGAATGCTCCCGCATATTTAATTACTGCCTTTTTGCTGCATTTGTTTTCTTCATTCATAACTTGATCCCCTTACGTGATTTTCCCCTGCTTCTTCCCTGTTTGCCATAAATTTTTCACAAATAATTTCTGTAACGCTTTCGACCCTTTTATCTTATTGCAAATCCTTCAGTCTTTCAAAAAGTTCATTGAAGGATTTTTTATTTCTCTTGTTATTTTAATTTTACGATGGTGACGCCATCGCCTCCCTCATTGAAGGTCCCCAGCCTTGATTCTTTAATATTCTTGTGTTTTCTAAGAAACTGGCTTACTCCCTCTCTAAGCACTCCCGTCCCCTTGCCGTGAATTACCTGAACTTCGTTTAAATTTGACATAAAGGCATCATCCAGATATTTATCAAGCTCCATCAGTGCCTCATCAAGATTATATCCTCTTAAGTCAATTACAGGACTGATGGATGTAGTTTTTAGTTTAACCATCCCGGATGTGCCGGTCTTTTGTTTAACTTCCTCATCAGACTTAATTTTCACCAAGTCTGCTTTTTTAACCTTTGTTTTAATAAGTCCCATTTGAACCGTCACAGTTTCTGAATCATCCACATCAGAAATAATAAACCCCTTTTGATTAATAGTTCTCACCATGACAGCATCACCTGTTTTTAAGGGTGTATCCTTATCATATGTATCTTCTTCCTCAATTTGGTCAGAGAAAATATTCCCCGAAAATTCCCTGGTCATATCGCTTAAGGTCTGCCTTAATTCGTTTACACGGCGGTTTTTATCCTTATCCATTTCAAGGTTTAATTTTCTTAATTCCTTTATGATTTCAGAAACTTCTCTTTTTGCATTCTCGACTATTTTTCTGGCTTCATAGTTGGCATCATCTACCAGTTTTTCGCTTTTCTCAAGGGACTTTCTTTCCTTTGTTAAAAATTCGCTGTGTTTTTTCTTGCTTTCTGATTCCAGGCGGTTAATTTCCTGCTTTTTTTCTTCAATATAAATTCTGTTTTCTTCAATTTGCTTTAAGGCATCTTCAAATTCGATTTTGTCAGTTTCTATGTTTTGTTTTGCTTTTTCAATTATATTTTGTTGCAGCCCCAGTTTTCTTGATATTTCAAAGGCATTTGATTTTCCCGGCACCCCTATCAAAAGCCTGTAGGTGGGGCTTAATGTTTCCACATTGAATTCAACACTTCCGTTTATTACTCCTTCTGTTGTAAGGCCATATAATTTAAGTTCTGAGTAATGGGTTGTTGCAGCAGTCAGTATCCTTCTTGCATGGAGAGTGTCAAGTATTGCAATTGCAAGCGCTGCCCCTTCCGTAGGGTCTGTACCCGCACCCAGCTCATCAAAAAGAACAAATGCCTTTTCATCAACCTCTTTCATTATCTTCACAATATTTGTCATATGAGAGGAAAATGTACTCAAGCTTTGCTCAATGCTCTGCTCATCTCCTATATCCGCATAAACAGCGCTGAACACGGACGTTTCAGTACCGTACTCGGCAGGCAGATGAAGCCCCGCCATTCCCATAAGTGTAAAAAGGCCAAGAGTTTTTAATGAAACTGTTTTTCCTCCTGTATTGGGACCTGTTATTATAAGTGTGGTATATTCATCACCCAAAACCGCATCGATGGGTACAACTGTTTCACGGTCAATGAGAGGATGCCTTCCTTTTTTAATCCTTATATACCCTCTGTCATTTAACTTGGGCTCAATACCGTTTATGCTTATTGCATACTTACCCTTGGCAAATATAAAATCAAGCTCTGTTAATATTTCTTGATTATTTAGCATTTCACTGCTTATATCGCCTATCATAAGGCTGAGTTCAAGAAGTATGCGGTCGATTTCCTTCTTTTCCTCGATTTTCAAATTGGAAATATCATTGGTCATTTCCACAACAGCCATAGGTTCAATAAATAAAGTGGAGCCTGTTGCAGACTGGTCGTGAATTATGCCTCTCACCATGGACCTGTATTCTTTTCTGACAGGAATAACATACCTGTCGTTTCTCATGGTTACTATTGTTTCCTGCAGGTATTTCTGCATTGATGAAGAGCTTACAATGGAATTGATTTTATTTTTTATGGAATTATTCTTAATTTGGATTTCTCTTCTTATTCTCTTAAGCTCAGAACTTGCATCGTCTGCTATTTCTTCCTCGCTTATAATAACCGAATATATTCTTTCTTCAATACTTTTGTCAGTATAAATACCTTCACACAAAGCTTCCAGCAAATCATAGGTCCTGTCATCGTTGTTAAGAAGAACGTAGTTTTTTAAAAGTCTGGCAGCTCTTAAGGTATCGGCGCAATTTATCAAACCCCTGGGAGATATAATACCTCCCACGGCTCCTCTTTTCACGTATTCCTTTATATCTGAAATTCCTCCCAAGGGAGGTGAACCTTTTTCAATGATTATTGAAAGTGCCTGGGCTGTCTGCTTCTGCTTAAAACTTACGCCTTCAAGGCTGTCAGATGTATCTATTTTGTACACCTCTTCTTTTCCCTTATTTGTTTCAGCAAATCCGGCAACTCTTTCAATAATTTTATCAAATTCCAAAACAGATTTAGACTTTTGTATCATAGTAATTCCTTTCATGTGTCTCCATACATTTATTAAATAAGGTTCGCAGGTAAATTAACTAATTTATTTGCTAATTTATTTCTACTTGCTTTGCATAAATTAAAAATTTTGTGTGTTTGACCTACCGCTAATTTTCTTTCCCTCCGGTCAGAAAAACAGGGTTAGGGCATCTACAATATATTCTTCAGGTAGTGGCCTCTTGTAAATTTGTTTTCCTGTAAAACATCAGGTATTTTAACCCCGTTTATTTCGCAGTAGAGGGCATCGATTATTTCTTCCGCATCCTCTATATTCTTAGTGTCTATGGAAAAAAACTCAATATTTGTTCGGACGAAATCATGGGCTTTTCCAATAATGGTAAGAGGGACACTGTTAAATATATAAGTAAGTTTATTTTGTCTTTCAATATTGAAATATACTCCTTTTCTGTCCTTTAACATATACTTGTTTCTATTGCTGCACTTCTCACAATCCTGCAGGTTTTTACAATTTTTAATTATGGACATAGGGCAGTTTTTCATAGCCATAAGCTGGACATATTCATGGGCAATAATTTCCGAACTCAAGGAAGAATGCTTCATCATGCTTTCCATGTCCCTGATATTTGTTTCTACAGAAAATGTAAAGCTGTCAGCTCCCATTTCCCTTAACAATTCTGCTGAAAATGTATTGATTATGTTAAAAAATGGTCCGCAGTGAAGCTTGAGTTTCGAGTTTTTCTTAAAGAAATAAAAGCTTCCAACATTGTTAACGCATATGCCGTCAAATATTTCTTCATACAGCCTTAGGTTTTTCTGCAGAAATTTATAATCTGCCATAGATACAATGTTTGGAATCCATAAATATTTTTCTTCGATTTTAATATTCTTAACATCTTCCGTATTTAAATAATAAGGCACATACAAGCGCTTAACCTTAATATTGTCAGCGTATTTCAATTCATCAATACTGTTTATTTTAAGGCTTAACTTGGGAGGTTGGGCTTTTTTATTATTAAAAGAAAATATATCATTGTAGGAAAAAGCCTTAACTTCTCCTCTGTCATAAACCCTGCCGCATTTGTCATAAAGGATTTCCACAGCATCCCGCCTTAATTGATTCAAGGTGCTTTTTCTAATGAAAACACCATCATCCTTTTTTATTTCCAGTCCATCAAGTTCATATATTGTATTACCCAGCTTAGACAGCTGGTCATTGATTATTTCATCAGTGACAAAATTTCTGAGGCTGCTTTCGCAAGCCTCTTCACTTTTTACCTCAACAGTATTTTCACCGTCGAATAGCTTTAGTACAGCCTGCTCTCCAATTTTAAGTTCAATGGAAAAACTTATTTTATTTCTCCTGAACCTTGAAAATTCCTGTGCTTTATCCTTTACGTCCTCTTCTATTTCCTCAATATTTTCTCCCCTTATGCCGGAGCTTAATTTTGCATACATTTCATCATCTTTTGAAGGCTTTAGGTAGCCGTTTGTGTAACCCCTGCTGAATGTCTGAATGGCTTTGTCTCTCAAATCCGCAGTATCAGTATTATTACCACTGTAATAATTATCGATTATTTGTCTGTAGTATTCCACCACTGATGAAGTGTATGCAGGCCCCTTCATCCGTCCTTCTATTTTAAATGTTTTAATTCCTGCTTCTATAAGCTCATATATGCTTTCCCCCGCGATGAAATCTTTTAAGCTCAAAAGAGGCACTGTATTATAGTCTTCAATTTCCCGGTCTGCTTCCTTGTCGTAAAAGCTGTAGCTCAGTCTGCAGGGCTGTGCGCACTTTCCCCTGTTTCCGCTCCTGCCGCCCAAAAAGCTTGACATATAGCACTGTCCTGAATAGCAGGTACAAAGAGCACCGTGTATGAATACTTCCAAATCCGTATTGGTGTTTTTCGCTGTTTCCTTAAGCTCTACTATGGACAGCTCCCTTGCCATAATAACCTTATTAACATTGACATGTTCAAAAAACTTAACACCGTATTCATCATATACAGCGGCTTGTGTGCTTATATTCACGGGAAAATCAGGCAGGTATTTTCTTATCAGGAAAAGCAAACCCAAATCCTGCACTATTAATGCATCAACATCATTTTCATACAAAAATACCGCATAGTTTAATGCGTCAATAATTTCATTATCCTTTAATACAGTATTAAGGGTAACATATACTTTGACACCTTTGTTGTGTGCATATTTAACAATATGCTTCATTTCCTCGTTATCAAAATTCTGGGAAGACTGCCTTGCATTGAAAAATTTTCCTCCTAAATATACTGAATCTGCCCCGCTGTTTACTGCGGCATAAAATGATTCTATACTGCCTGCCGGTGCTAATAGTTCTGCTTTCATTTTAACTCCTGTTTAAAAAAGAACGCCGACGCGTTCTTAATGGTTTTGTAGTCGACCTTCACGAATTTATCAGCTCCTGTCGCTGCATAAATTAGGAATTCGTTGCTTTTGATTTACCTTAATTTTCCTTCTACCTTTGGTCAAATAAATTGAGTAAATCATGATTTTGATGATTCTTCATCTAAAAGCTCCATCAGAGCCGCATTATCCTTTTTCAGCTGATTTATTTCCAGCTGGTTTTGGAAGTTTTCTGCTTCCTTTCTGTTCAGTTTTTCCTGCAGAAGGTTTACGCTGTTAATTAGGCTTTCCTTGTCACTGTTCAACATTAAAAGCTCTTCCAAATATTTTTCCTTTTCATCATTAATTGACTCATATATTTCTTTTACTGAACCCTCGTTGTTTTTTAAATCATTTATAAGTTTATCCTTGGCAGCTATTGTTTCATCCTTTTCATTAAGCTTATTCTGCAGCAAATTGATTTTATTTATCAAGGATTCAATATCCTTTTCCTTTGAGTCAACCAATAAGTTCATTTTTTGCTGCTCATCGCTGAAATTGTACAGCATCTGAGATTTATCATCCACTGAGCTTTTAAGTTCCCTTATATCTTTTTCAAGCTTAATTAATTCCTGGTCTTTCTCGTTGAGTTTAAGTTGAAGCTTTGAAATCCGTCCGTTTAAACTTGCCTTTGTATTGTTCATAAAGCTGATTTCTTTTGTGAAGTTCTCTCTTTCCTTGGACAGTTCATCAATATCTTCAAGCAATTCTTCATTTTTTATTTTTAATTCGTTTATTAGTACTTCACTCTTCAAAAGCTGCTGGTCCTGCTCGCTTACTCTTTCCTGGAGCTTTGATATTTGTGAATTTAAATATTCTCTGTCGTTATCTCTTGCCAGTAATTTTTCCTTGAATTTCTCTTTTTCAATTATTGCGTCTGCTGCCTTGCTTACAGATTCCTCTTTTTCCCTCTCGAATGATTCTTTCTCTTCCTTTAATGTCTGAATTTCTTCGCATATTTCTTTTTTGTACTCAACAAATTCGCCATTAAGCTTTAAATAGCTGTCCACAATAACAAAGGCCGACAAAACTAAATTGTCCATGTCATTAAACCGCTTGTTTTGATTAGCTATTAGATTTATCTGATCATTTAATACAGTTTCGATTTTTTTTACATAGTCGGGACTCTCATCGGTTTTTACATTGTATTTTTTATCTGCAATTACAATTTCTACTCTATTCATCTTCAAATCCCCTTTATTCTTTGATTTTGATGAAATAACATTCATTATCCTTCTACTATAATATAAATGAAAATCCTTAAAATTTCAATAACAAATAATACACTTTCCCACTAATTTTTCATAAGAGCATAGCTTTATTATTTTGATGAAGCTTTTACCAGAGCTTTAAATATTTTTAAAAACACCGGATATCTTTCGAACAATATTTCCGGATGCCACTGCACCCCAATAATAAAAGAATGATTCACCGACTCTACTGCTTCAATTGTACCGTCCTTTGAAACAGCAGCTACCTTAAATCCTTCAGCTACATTTTTCACAGCCTGATGATGATATGAATTTACAGGAATTTCTTCGGTTTGTAAAATATCATATAAAAGAGTATCCTTTTTTATTTGAACTTTGTGATGGGGGTAGGCTGCACCGTTATAATTAGGCATGTGACCGCTTGTCCCATCTTTTTGAACATTAATATCCTGGTACAAGGAACCGCCGGAGGATACGTTTATTATCTGGGAACCCCTGCAGATACCAAGCACGGGAATATTTTTTGCTGCTGCTTTTTGAAAAAGCCTGACTTCAAACTCATCTCTTATGTGGTCTATTTCCTTCACTTCTTTAATGGGGTCCTCACCGTAAATAAGCGGACAAATGTCCTCTCCTCCGCTGAAACAAAGGCCGTCAACAATTTCCAAATATTCATCCATCAATTCATCTTCTACAGTAATTGGAAGCATTAGGGGTATTGCGCCTGACAAGATCAAAGCCTTTAAATTGCTTTCGTTGATTGTTTCATAACTATAGCCGTCGTTTGTACTTCTGCCAACTGTCACTCCTATTATTGGTTTCATTTTTTCCTCCAATTGATTATATCAGCAGCAATCGAGTCTGCATCTAATTTATTTTCTATTAACAGCTCATCTATTGAGCCCTGTTTAATAAATTCATCAGGCAAAGTCTTAAACAGTACATTTGCTTCCTTAGGGAGAAAGCTGATTATATTTGCTCCGTATGAAGCAAAAGTCAGTGCTTCATCAATTATAACCAGATATTTTGTTTTATTGACAGACCTAAGTAAAAGTTCCTTGTCAATAGGTTTAATAAATCTTAAACTAAGAACCTCTGCATCAATATTTTCCCCCTTTAAGATTTCCCTGGTTTCAATTGCTGTCTTTACCATTTTCCCGGCTGCAGCTATTGTAATATCTTTTCCTTCTTCAACTACAAGCCCTTTCCCTAAAACCAAATCCGAGCCGCTGCCCTTGATATTTTCATTCATGGCTGCTCTTGGATATCTTATTGCAACAGGTCCGTCAAAGGAAACAGCAAACTCCAGCATATTGCCGAATTCCCTGCAATCAGCGGGAGATAATACTGTCATATTTGGGATAGAGCTTAAAAAACCTTCATCAAAAACACCCTGATGAGTTTCCCCGTCATTTCCGACTATTCCTGCTCTGTCTACTGCAAAAACAACATGGAGCTTTTGTAGTGCTACATCATGGATAACCTGGTCGTAAGCCCTTTGGAGAAAGGATGAATACAGGGCTACAACAGGAACAATACCGCTTGCCGCCAGCCCTGCAGCCATTGTAACCGCATGCTGCTCCGCAATGCCTGCATCAAAAATCCTGTTTGGAAATTTCAGGGCAAAGTCCTGAAGCCCTGTACCATCAGTCATAGCAGCTGTTATAGCAGCAACTTTTTCGTTTTTCTCTGCAATTTCGCACATTTTTATGCCAAAGTAATCGGAGTATGACAAGGCAGAATTATTTAGAGGCTGACCCGTTTCCAGATTAAAAGCTGATATGCCGTGGAATTCATTGGGTCTTTCTTCAGCAAACCTGTATCCTTTGCCCTTTTTTGTAATTACATGCATTAATAAAGGACCTTCAATATTTTTTGCCGTTTCCAGGTATTCGATAAGTTCATGCATATTGTGCCCGTCCACAGGTCCCATGTATGTAAGTCCCAACTCTTCAAAAAGCATTCCTGGCACAACTATTTGCTTTATACCGTCCTTTGCTCTTTTTAAAACAGATTTAATCTGCCTGCCCACCGGAATTTTATTTAATAGTTTTTCCACATCCCTTTTAGTTGTCAAATATCCCCTTGTGGTTCTTATTCTGCTCAAATAACGGGACAGGCCGCCCACATTTTGGGATATGGACATCTCATTGTCGTTTAAAATAATCAAAAGCTTTGTATTGCTTCTTCCTGCATCATTCAATGCTTCAAAAGCCATTCCGCCTGTGAGAGCACCGTCTCCTATCACTGCTATAATTTCATAATCTTCTTTTTTTAGGTCTCTTGCTCTTGCCATACCCATTGCTGCAGAAACAGATGTGCTGCTGTGGCCTGTATCAAATACGTCATAAATGCTTTCCTTTCTTTTGGGGAATCCGCTTATGCCGTCATGCTGCCTCAATGTTGACATGTCATTTTTTCTTCCCGTAAGAATTTTGTGGGCATAAGTCTGGTGTCCCACATCCCATATAATTTTATCGCGGGGAGTGTTAAAAACCTTGTGCAGTGCTACCGTCAGTTCTATAACACCCAGGTTTGATGCAAGGTGCCCTCCGGTTTTTGAAACGACTTCCAGAATATTTTGTCTCAATTCGCTGCAAAGACAGTTTAATTCATCCACATTTAAATGCTTAATGTCATCCGGCGTATTTATATTTTCCAATAATTTCATTATAACCTCGCTGTGTGCTTAAAATGCACTATAATAATTATATTATGTTTGCATAGTTATGTCAAAGTTATTATAATATTTTTGGATTTAATGAAATAAATACTGTACTTTTACCAAAATTTATAATATTATTGACTATATAAATTGTTTTTGAATAAACTGTTTATTAAACACTAAATGTTGATTTGTCAGTATGCGAAAATATAATTGAGTGTGACAATATTAAGAAATCTAAGATAAAAGGAGAACATTATGGAAAAGAAATGGGTTTATTTATTCAAAGAAGGAAGCGCTTCTCAAAAAGGCTTATTAGGGGGAAAAGGATCAAATTTAGCTGAAATGACTAATATTGGAATGCCTGTGCCTCAAGGATTTACAGTTACTACTGAAGCCTGCACAGAATTTTACAATCAAGGGGAAAAATTGTCAGATGAAATAATCAGCCAGATTAAATCTAATTTAGCTGTACTTGAAGAACAAACAGAAAAGGTATTCGGGGATGTTGAAAATCCGCTTTTGGTATCGGTAAGGTCCGGTGCTAAGTTTTCAATGCCCGGTATGATGGATACAATCCTGAACCTGGGTTTAAACAGCCGGACTGTCGAAGGGATTGCAAGAAAAACAGGAAATACACGCTTTGCCTATGACAGTTACAGAAGATTTATACAAATGTTCAGCGATGTTGTTTTAAATGTTCCCAAGCATTTATTTGAAAGTGCTCTTGAAAATAAAAAGCACAATAACGGTTTTAAATTTGATACTGAACTTACTGCTGATGATTTAAAAGAACTTGTGCAGGAATTCAAGCAGATTTACAAGGACACAATAAAGGAAGATTTTCCGGAAGACCCGGAAGTACAGCTTATGATGGCAGTAGAAGCTGTGTTTAAATCATGGAACAATCAAAGAGCAATTACATACAGAAATTTATATGACATACCCCATGATATAGGAACAGCAGTGAATGTTCAGTCAATGGTATACGGAAATATGGGAGACACATCAGGAACAGGAGTTGCATTCACAAGAAATCCGTCTACGGGAGAAAACAAGGTATTCGGTGAATTCTTAATCAATGCACAGGGCGAAGATGTTGTAGCAGGAATCCGTACACCGCTAACAATCGACAAATTGAAGGATATCATGCCGGAAATTTATGATGAATTCATATCTACAGCAGAGAAATTGGAACAGCATTACAAGGATATGCAGGATATCGAGTTCACAATTGAAGAAGGAAAGCTCTACATGCTTCAGACACGTTCAGGCAAAAGAACTGCAGATGCAGCATTGAGAGCTGCAGTTGAAATGGTTGATGAAGGGTTGATATCTGAAGAAGAGGCAGTTTTACGAGTTGACCCAAAATCATTAGACCAGCTGTTGCACCCAAAATTTGATCCTGATGAACTTAAAAAAACAGCTCCCATTGCAAAAGGACTTCCTGCTTCACCCGGAGCAGCATCGGGTAAAATCTACTTTACAGCTGAAGATGCAGTAGCAGCATCATTAAAAGGCGAAGACACAATACTGGTAAGAAAAGAAACATCCCCCGAAGATATTGAAGGTATGAGCAAAGCAAAGGGCATACTCACTGCAAGAGGAGGGATGACTTCTCATGCTGCTGTTGTTGCAAGAGGCATGGGCAAATGCT
>JAGOIH010000021.1 GCA_017995755.1 Sedimentibacter sp.
ATTCAAGAAAAACCTTGACAAAATCTTTATCTTGGTATAGTATGTTTTTTAATATTAATATTCAGCTGTGAAGAGGAATAGTAGTGATGCATGGACTTAGAGAGAAGGTTGCCCGGTGAAAGACCTTTGTCCCAATGTTGATTGAACCCGCCTCGGAGCGTTTGGGAGCAGCAACCCAAAGGGCAAAACCCTTATTTTAACGAGATACTGTATATAATGCAGTTAGAGTGGTACCGCGGACATCCGCCTCTTTTTAGAGGCGGATTTTTAATGCCCTAACCCCGTTTTTCTGGGTTTTTTTCAGAAAAACGGCTGGTAGGTCATATGCAGCGAAATCCCAATTTGCACGACCAGAGGGAGTGAACAAATTGGTGATGCAGCCTGTTTAATGCCCTAACCCGATTTTCATGCACTCCCCTGCGTTTTTTTCGCCCCCAAATAAATAGCGAATAGTATAAAAATAAAATTTTAAAGAAGGAGGTTTACATTATGAGCGGAGAAACATTACAAATTTTTGCATCTATGATTATTTACATGGCTGTTGTTATTGGCATAGGATTGTATTTTGCAAAGCGTGCCAATGAGAGCAGTGAAAACTATTTTTTAGGAGGTAGAACACTCAGCCCGTTGGTTACAGCCATGAGTGCCGAAGCATCTGATATGAGCGGCTGGCTTTTAATGGGACTTCCCGGTGTTGCATACTGGTATGGTTTAAGTGATGCTGTATGGACTGCAATAGGCTTAGCTGCAGGAACCTATTTAAACTGGCTGTTTATTGCAAAAAGGCTTCACAACTATTCGGTTGCGGCAGGCAATTCCATAACGCTTCCTGATTTTTTAAGCAATCGCTTTAAAGAAAAGAAAAAAATAATAATGACGATTTCTGCAGTATTTATTCTGGTTTTCTTTATTGTTTACGCTTCCAGCTGCTTTGTAACAGTGGGTAAGCTTTTTAATGCACTGTTTGGATTCAGATATCAGTATATGATGATATTGGGAGCCGCTTTTGTATTGTTTTACACTTTTATAGGAGGATTTCTGGCAGAATCCGCATCAGATACCATGCAGGCATTTGTTATGATTATTGCTTTAGTCACAATTTTAGCCGTTGGAACTTATGCAGCGGGTGGAACTGCACAAGTTATTGAAAATGCAAAAGAAATCCCCGGATTTTTTGAATTTTTCGGCATAGCATCACCCGCCGTAACAGATGGCGTACAGCAGGTTGTAAATGGAGTGCCTCAGTACAATGCAGCAGGTGAGTATGGTATGTACACTGTTTTATCAACACTTGCATGGGGGCTTGGGTATTTTGGGATGCCCCAGGTATTGTTAAGATTCATGGCAATAAGAAACCCCGGTGAACTAAAAACATCCAGGCGAATTGCAACAGTCTGGGTAGTTATTTCCTTGGGTGCTGCCGTAGCCATAGGAATAATCGGAAGAGCTGTATTTCCTACAGCCCTGCTGACATACAGCGACTCGGAAAGTATTTTTATTGTATTGTCATCAAATTTACTTCCTGCCTTTATTGCAGGTTTTGTAATGGCAGGGATTTTAGCAGCAACAATAAGTTCGTCTGATTCTTATTTATTGATTGCAGCATCAGCATTTTCCAAAAATATATACCAGCATTTAATTAAAAAGGATGCAGCCGACAAGCAGGTTATGATTGTTTCAAGAATAATCCTGGTAGTAATTTGTATAATAGGTATATTCATAGCTCTTGATGAGGACAGTGTTATTTTTACAATAGTATCCTTTGCCTGGGCGGGATTTGGAGCCACCTTCGGACCAATTATCATATTCTCCCTGTTCTGGAAGAGAACAAGCAGGGAAGGGGCTGTTGCAGGCATGCTTTCCGGAGGTATAATGGTATTTGTTTGGAAGCTGATTTTAAAGCCATTGGGCGGAATATTCGGTGTATATGAGCTTCTTCCGGCATTTATAATATCCTGCATATTCATTTATGGAGTATCTAAAATGACTCACGAGCCTTCGGAAGAAATTCAAAATGAATTTGAAACGGTGAGAAAGATGACCTTAATGTCATAGCCCTATTTTTCTGACCAAAGGGAGAGAAAAACAGCCTTTATGCCTAACCCAAACAGGTCCTAACACGATTTATTATTTCATCTACGGCGTCGTCCAGGGTTGTATCGTTTAAAACTTCAATATGGCAGTATTTCCTATACAGATGGATTCTTTCATTGTAGAGGGTAAAAACTTTATCCCGCCCTTCTTTCAGGAGGGGGCGGGTTTTTATGTCTATATCTTCTATGATTTTTTCGGGAGGTCTGTTTAAGAAAACTATGATTGAATTTTTTTCAAAACAGTCCATATTTTCTTTTCGTTTGACAATTCCTCCGCCGGCAGCAATTACAAGAGATGTTTCCCCGGATAAAATCTTTGAGCATTTGCTTTCAGCATTTCTGAAATATTCCTCGCTTATTTCAAACATTTCAATAATGCTTTTATTTTCCACGGATACTATGTAATCATCCATATCTACAAATTCCATATTTAATTTTTCTGAAAGCATCATGCCCGCGGTTGTCTTCCCGCTGCCGGACATGCCTATAATTAATATGTTTTTCATTCCTTATCCTTTAACCTCTGTATGTCTTTACAGATGTTCATTATTTGAAAGTAAATATCGCAGATGTATTTTGAATACTCTTTATTTTCCAATATACCTGCGCAGTATTCCAAGACCTGCCTTTCTCTTGATTCATCATACACAGGAAGGTTTTGTTCTTTTTTTAAGAAACCTATTTCACTTGCCAAATTGAATCTTTTTTCCAGCAGCTTCACAATTTCCTTATCTAGCTTGTCTATTTCTGCTCTTGCCTTATCAAGTTCCAATTTTCACCATCCCTTTCCATAATTAAATCAAGGAGCACAAGGGCGCAGGCTCCTTCTAAAACCGCTACAACCCTGGGAACAATGCAGGGGTCGTGGCGGCCTTTAATATTTACGACGGTATTTTCCATTGAAGATATATCAACCGTATTCTGTGGTTGCCATATTGAGGGAGTGGGTTTTATGGCAGTTTTAATAACTATGGGCATGCCGTTTGTTATTCCTCCCAAAACACCGCCGTTATTGTTGGTAACGGTAATTATCTTATGATTGGCCACATAGAATTCATCATTTGCTTCTTTTCCCGTAAGGGTTGTAATATCAAAGCCTGCACCGAATTCAATTCCCTTGACTCCGGGGATGGAAAATATCATATGCGCCATCTTGCTTTCAAGAGAATCAAAAAATGGCTCGCCGTAGCCTGCAGGAACATTTATAATAAATGTTTCGACTATTCCTCCCAGGGAGTTTCCTTTTTCCTTTTGTTCAAGGATATTTTTTGTCATCAGAGCGCCTTTTTCTTTTGATATGACAGGAAAACTCATACTTCTTAAATTTTTGATCGTATCTGCATCCATATTTTCAATATCATCATCATTTATATTATATATGCTTTTTATGCGGCTCCCTATAAGTATTCCTTTACTTTCCAATATCTGCATGGCAAGAGCCCCTGCAAATAAAAGAGGTGCCGTAAGTCTCCCTGAAAAGTGGCCTCCCCCCCGGTAGTCATTATATGATGAATATTTGATATATCCCGTGTAATCGCTGTGGCCCGGGCGAAGTTTGAATCTTTCGCCATAATCATCAGATTTTTTGTCAATATTATAAATTATTGCAGACAGAGGAGTGCCTGTTGTTTTTCCTTCAAATAAGCCGCTGAGTATTTTATATTCATCCTTTTCTTTTCTTTCGGTGGACAGGGTGTTTGTTCCGGGAAGTCGCCTATTCATCTGCTGATTAATGTAATCAAAATCAAGAGCAAATCCTGAGGGCAGGCCGTCTATTACTACACCTATGCCTTCTCCGTGGGATTCGCCAAATATGCTTATTTTCAGTTTATTTCCTGTCATTGAGCTCATTTATAACACCTCCTAAGCTTTTATAATCATCCCAAAATTTCGGGTATGATTTCTTTACCGACTCATAACCTTCCAAAAGGATGGGATCATCGCATTTAATTGCCGCAATAGCCAAAGCCATTGCAATCCGGTGGTCATTCCAGCTGTAAACCGTTGTATTTCCGTGCAAAGAGTTCTTTCCTTCAATTATAAGGCCATTTTCAATTTCCTTTATTGAAGCCCCCAGTTTTTTCATTTCTGCAGCTATTGCCTTAAGTCTGTCGGACTCCTTGTACCTCAGCCTGCCGGCGTTGATTATAGTAGTTTTGCAGTTTTCTTTCAAGGATGCAAGAACTGATATTACCGGAACCAGGTCCGGGATTTGTGAAGCATCTATGGTTATTTCATTTTCCGGCAATGAGTATTTTTCAATTATATTTAATATTTCCCTGTCTCCCTGGAGGGAATCATAATTTAAACCAAGGCATTCAACCTTGGATCCCAAAGCATTTGCAGCAAGGAAGAACGCTGCCTGTGAAAAATCCCCTTCAATTTCACAGTTATGTGCCTTATATTTTTGACCTCCCTTTATAAAGTAGTTACAGCTATCGATTTTTTCTATATTGACACAATATTTTTTCATTACATCTCTTGTCAATTCAATATAAGCCTTTGATTCCACAGGGCCTGTAATTCTTATTTCCGAATTATCCTTAAGAAGGGGAAGTGCAAAAAATAGTCCTGTGATAAATTGTGAGCTTATATTGCCGGGTATGCTGTAATAACCGCCCTTCAGCGAACCCTTCACCGTAAGGGGCAGTTTCCCCTTGTTTGTTTCATATTCTATATTGGACTTTTCAAAAATATCATAATATACATCAAGTGGTCTTTCAACCAGTCTTCCTTTTCCGGTAAAGGTGCATTTATCTTTAAAAACCAAAGACAAAGGTATAAGAAATCTCAGGACAGACCCTGATTCTTTGCAGTCAATTATATTATTTACAGCATTATCTCCGGTGTTTTCAGCCCGCTTAACTGTAAGGAAATCATCTGCTTCCCTTATATCTGCCCCCAGTTTTTTCATTCCCTCAATTACAGCCCTTATATCATCAGAAAAAACTATGTTTTTTATTTTGCTTTCTTCCTTGGAAAGAGAAGCACATATAATTGCTCTGTGGCTTAGGCTTTTCGAGAAAGGGATGGTAATTTTACCTCTTAACAGGGAAGGTTTTATCAATATGCCCATATTTCTCCTTCAAATTTTATTATATAAAAGTTTTCAGCTGCTCTTTTTATAAATTCATTTATGGCAATATTCATAAATATTGAATTTTTTAGCTTAAATCTGCTGTAATTTACCCCTGCCATAATCCGCCTCATCATTATGATTAAAATTTATCATAATATCCGGGTAAGTCAATAGTTTTTTATATAAAAGACACACCTTCTCCCTTCCGGGGTAGCCGGAGGGTCCAAGGAATGTCCCGATTTTTATTGCAGCAACAACATATATATGATATAATTTATTAAAAAAAAGACATATGGGAGGTATTATGAAAAAAATAAGCAGAATTATTTTACTTTCTGTTGTGTTGTCTCTGTTGTTTACAATGACTGCAAATGCGATAGTCTTTAGTGATATTTCAAATCATTGGGCGAGAAGCTACATAGAAAGAGTTGAAAAAGACGGACTTGTTTCCGGTTATGAAGATGGTACATTCAAGCCGGACAACAACGTAACTGTGCTGGAATCCCTTATTATGCTGTCGAGACTGTATACTATTGATGATGATATAAAAAAAGAAATAATCGATGAATACAAGCCTTCTTTAGGAAGAATGCAAAATGTTTTGTATAATGAATGGTCATTGGACTATTTGGCGGTTGCAATTGGGCTTGGCATAGTAAGCGAGCAGGCTGTCAAGGATATGTTTGCAAATAAAAATATTTTCCAGGATGCAAAAAGGGAAGAGGTGGCAGTGCTTTTGACAAAGGCTTTGGGTTTGGAGGATGAAGCAAAAAGCCTGAAGACATACGTCCTGCCTTTTAAAGACAATGCTGAAATATCTGCTTCAGCAAGACCATATATCTACCTTATGTCTGAAAAGAAAATAATTCTTGGCGACAATGAAGGGAATATTAATCCGGTCGATGAAATTAAAAGGGCTGAAATTGCTACTTTGTTAGTAAAGGCATTTGATTATATAAGCGACAACAATATATTGCCTGATTTAGACAAATATCAGCCTGCAACAAAAGTAAGCGGCATAATAACGGAAGTGGAAACAAAGAGGACTGACTCATACATATATGTTAAAGATGACAGAGGAGCAGAAAGTAAAGTCAGTGTAAATGATGACACAAAAATAACCATAAACGGCAGAACAAGAGAATTGTCTGATTTAAAAAATGATATGCTTGTTGACTGCAGAGTTAACGAAGAGGGACTTGCCCTGGAGATTGAAGCTGACAGCACAAAGGATGTTGTAAGAGGCACTATTTTATATGTGGCATATGTAGAACCTGCATCAATAACTATTTACGATGAAGATGATGACAAACTTACCTTTGAAATAGAAGCAGACGTTGATGTATATCATGACGGTAAGGCAACTGAATTAAGAAGACTTGAAAAGAGCGATGAAGTGACTCTTTTGCTGGATGACGGCCAGGTTTACAGGATTAATTCAGTAAGCCGCATTAAATATTTTGACGGAGAAATTACAGCCATTGATTATAATTATCCCATAAAGGTTACCGTGAAAACGGATGAAGGCCTGTTAAAAACATTTATATTTACAAGTTCTGTTGACGTTACAAAAAATGATGATGATTCAAGCTTTGACCAGGTCAGAGTGGGGGATGAAGTTACCATAACCACAGAATATGATGATATGATTGCTATTAACACCATAGCCAAAGAAGCTGAAGCCAGCGGTGTAATCAAGGAAATACTAATTGCGCCTCAAAGTAAAATTAAAATTGCTGACGAAGACGGAGCCATTAAACAGTATTCAGTAAGCAGCAATGTTAAGATTACAATCGGGACAAAAAATGTATCAATTTATGACTTGCGTCTAGGATATAATGCATACATTAACACTTCGGGAGATGAAATAGTTTCAATGGAAGTTTCTGAGCTGGATACTGCCAAGAGCTTTATAGGTAAAATCATATTTATCAATGAAGATGACCGGCTGATAATGATGCAAAGTATAACAGGTACAGGGAAAACAGAGCTTATATACCTGACAGTTGCCAACAGGACCATAATATACGATACTTCAGGTGAAACCAAGTATTTTAAAGATCTGGAAGAAGGGGAAAGTATTGTGGCTATAGCTGTCCAAAGGGGCGGAGAATATGAGGCAACAAGTATAATGATACAGTAAAAGTTAAAGATAATTTCTCCCTCATAAGAAGCGAAAGGATGTGAGACCATGAGAAAATTTAGATTATATTTAATTGTTTTTACCTTATTATTTGCAATGGGCTGCACCCAGATACCTGTATCACAGGAGACTGGTCTAGGCCCGGAAGAGTATGAAGGTATTGCAGGAACAGAAGAAATCAAGAAAGAAAACTTAAGCTTAAAAGAAGAACTGGACGGAACAAAGGCAGAGTTAAATGAATTTAAAACAAAATTCGAAGAATTGGAAGACGAATATCTAAGCTTGGCTAAAAGCAATGAAAATATTATTTTTAAGCTGGAGGAGGCGGAATCCAGGCTGAAAATAGTTCAAAGCGGGGATATGCCTAAGTTTAATTCAGAAAATACGGATGCAGACAGCATAGTATCATACTTGAAGGAAAGCTCAGAGTTAGTCGATGACAGTGTTAAAGGTATTGAAATCATAGGAACCGATGAAAATATTGTATTCAGAACCCAGGGATACGGTGATGACTACAGTCAGATATTCATCTGGGACGAAGGTGAAAACCAGCCTGCAGCGATCGATGGTGCCACATTTGACAGGGAAGGGTCCTATGAATGGCTGGGCTCTTACATTTTGATTAAAAATTCTGACGGCAAAAATAAAATATTAGATATAGAAAACAAGAAAATCATCGGGTCCTTTGACGAGCCGCAGAAGATGCAATTATTGGAAGGCACAACTACAATATTGCTAAAAGACAAGGACAGCAAATTTGTTTTGTTTGATTTTGTAAATGACAGTAATAAACAAATTAACCTGGACAATAATAAGTATACTGATTTTAATTTGGAAAATGATTCTGTTGTGTTTACAGGAGCTTACGTTGAAAATGAAGTGGAATATGAAATAAAGGCTGCATTTGCTCTGGATAAAATGATGGAAACATATGAAATACCAAAAGCAGGCGAAATAATAGAAACAGAGGAAATGGAAGATACAGTTTAATGATTTATGATGTTATTATTATAGGCGCAGGACCTGCAGGATTATTCTCAGCTGCAAATATTGAAAATAAAAAGGTTTTAATCATTGAAAAAAACAAAAGGCCGGGAAGAAAGCTTTTGCTGACCGGGGCAGGACAATGCAACTATACTAATAATTGTGCAATTAATGAATTTTTTGACAGATACGGTGACAAGGGCAGGTTTATTAAACCTGCCCTTTATAATTTCACCAATCAGGAGACCATTGACTTTTTTAAGAAAAGGGGTTTAAGGAGCATTATAAGAGAAGATGACAAGGTATTTCCCTCATCGCTGAAAGCTATAGATGTGCTGAATGTATTAATTGACAGCGTAAACCATGCACAAATGCTTTTAAATACAAGGGTGGAAAGGGTGTCTTATGACGCGGATAAAAAGCTGTTTTATATTAAAACTCATGCCTTCGCCTATGCAGCTTATAATTTAATAATAGCAACCGGGGGAAAGTCCTATCCAGATACAGGCTCCACAGGCGCCGGTTATGAATTTGCAGCATCCCTGGGGCACAGTGTTGTTGAACCTAAGCCTGCACTTACACCAATCTACGTTGAAAATTACCAGTTCGGCGAATTATCAGGAGTGTCATTTAAAAATATAAAATTATCCTTGTTTAAAAACAATAAAAAGACAAAGGAATTTGCAGGAGATTTTTTATTTACCCACATAAATATTTCAGGTCCTGTAATAATAAATAATTCCAGATACATGGAAGCGGGAGACATAATAAAGATTAATTTCACAGCCTTTAGTAACGAAGATGACTTCAGGTCATTTTTTGAATCTTTAATTCAATCAAAGACAAGCATAAAAACAGCATTAAAGGACCTTGCCTTACCAAGGCGTTTTGTTG
This sequence comes from Sedimentibacter sp., assembly GCA_017995755.1. Classification (GTDB taxonomy): domain Bacteria; phylum Bacillota; class Clostridia; order Tissierellales; family Sedimentibacteraceae; genus Sedimentibacter. The sequence goes on from JAGOIH010000021.1 coordinate 9,194, forward strand.
AAAAGGCGCTTGAAATATGCGGTATTGATGAAAATCTGCCCTGCAGCCAGCTTTCGAAAATTCAGAGGAACAGCCTGATTCAAATGTTTTCAGCCCATCCCATGAAAATCATTAAGCTTGGAGATTACAATATTGCCATGGTTACAAAAGGCGGAGTTTCAACTTCTGAAGTAAATTCAAAGACCATGGAATCAAAAAAAATCCCCGGCCTTTATTTTACCGGAGAAGTGCTGGACTACGACGGGGATACAGGAGGGTTTAACATCCAGGCTGCCTTTTCAACAGCTAAGCTGGCAGCAGATGCAATTAATAAATACTTGAAGGATTAAGACATTTAATATTCATTCATCTTGAGAATTTTGAACCATATTTAACCGTAAAAATAAAACAGTAAATAAAATAAAAATAACTAAGAATAAGAAAAACTTAAAGCGAGAGGCACAATAGGAGGATAAAATGAAAATTGATGATTTTATATTAGAAAATTGGTTAAATCCAGCATGTGACAGTGAAAAAAACAAGGTGTATTTGGGTGGCAGCTGTGTTCTTCCAATGACAGTAGAAGAATTATTCGAATTAACCGGGGAGAGCCTGGAAGATTTCATGGAAGAATTAAGGCAAATGAACTTAGGTTACGGAAATTTTGAAGGAACACCGAGAACCCGCAAGGCAATAGCAAATCTCTACAAGAATGTAGACCCTGAAGATGTTATCTTAGTCCATGGAGGAACAGGTGCAAATAACACAGTAGTGCAAACTCTGATTGAAGAAACCGACAATGTAATATCAATAATGCCTAACTATCAGCAGTTCTATTCAATTCCTAAATCCATAGGCGCTGAAGTCCGTCAGGTTCATCTTAAGCCTGAAGCAGCATATAAAATAGACATTTATGAATTGAGAAGCGCAGTTGATACTAATACCAAAGCAATTCTTTTTACAAACCCAAATAATCCCACGGGCTCTCTGCTGGAGCTGAAAGAGATGCTTGAAATAGTGGAAGCAGCAAAAGCTGTAGATGCCTGGGTTGTCTGCGATGAAATGTACAGAGGTCTTAAGGATGAATATATGCCTTCATTTGCAGACATTTACGATAAGGCTATTGTAACCTGCTCTTCATCCAAGATTTATTCCATGGCTGGAACAAGAGTAGGCTGGATTATATGCAAGGACCCTGAAATGAGAAAAGAACTCTTCAACCGCAGATCCTATGACTCAATTTGCGGTGGTGTATTTGATGAATGGATTTTTGCAATTGCTCTTGAACATGCAGATAAAATTTTTGCACGAAGCAGAAAAATTGTTAATGAAAACAAGGCAAAGATTGATAAATGGCTGGAAGGACACAAATATCTGCACCAGTATGCAGATGCTTACGGTACTACCTACCTGATTCACTACGACTTGGATGTTGGTGCAGAAAAATTCTGTGATGACCTGCTTGATCAAAAAGGAGTTTTAGTATGCCACGGTGATTGTTTCTATATACCACACACATTCCGTTTCTCACTTTCACACGCCTCCGAACTTGAAGAAGGCATGAAGCTCATTGATGAATATATTGAAGAATTAGTTGCCCAAGGAAAGACTGTCAAGCACTAAGATATTTTTAAGGGGAAGTTCCTGAAAAATATAATTCGGAAATATGCAGCAAGCATAAAAAACATGTCAGAATCATTAATGTTTCTGACATGTTTTAATCCTTCACAAGCAGTCCTGAGCACCTAAATTCTTCCTTTGACTGCATTCAATATGGCACCGATAATTATTGAATAAAGGGGTATCATAAAGAAATTTGTCAAAATTCTCGCCGGCAGAGTAATCATTATTCCTATGCCGTACAGAACATATAAGAAGTAAGTGTTTAAAATTATTGATGTAATAAGCTGGGTTGCGCTGATTGCAAACACTATTTTATTCATGGCCAGGTCTTTTGATGCTGATGACACCTTAGCAGGAATTATCAAATAAATCGCCACAAGCAAGAAGAACCCGGCTGCATATGCAGCATTCAGCGGTTTACCGTCATAAAATATACCATTGTCAAATGTCAACAAGCCGTTTTGCATAAAGACCAGGACAAAACCCACGGACAGCAAAGAGATAAAAATTGTATTTAGCAGGTTGTAATTTATATCTCTTTTTAAATACTTGAAAATTATTCCCGGAATTAATCCGCATAATCCGCTTGCTAATGTGAATCCGGGAAAATAGGGACCTGAAGGCTTTGCAATAAAGTTTATTATATCTGCTGCCGCTCCGGTTAAAAATCCTGCAAAGGGTCCTAGAATTATACCCGAAAGCATCAGCGGAACATTGGCGAAGTTTATCCTCAAGGCGGGAATTCCTGCCAAAGGAATATATACTTCAAACAATACCTTTAACACAAGGCTCATTGATATAAAAAGCCCTGCTCTCACAATTGTTAATGATGTGAATTTGTGGCGCTCAGTATTACTACTCATATTTACCTCCTTATTGAGCAAAGTAATACCTCCGCACAATATAGGAGCAACATAAGTTTCTCAAATACAGCGGAAGCGACAAGATACCGCAGACCTGTGTCCTTCGTTTAAGGGCGACATCCCATCCCTCAACACTTAACGCATCTTGTCTACTCTGAATATTAACTTATACTAGCACATAATAATTAATTTGTCATTAATTAATTTCTACCCTTGGTATTTTACTACCGGATTTCTGGCCGCCTTAGTTTCATCGGGTCTTCTTACAAGAGTGTCATGGGGGGCAGTTTTTAACAGTTCCGGATCTGAACTTGCTTCCTTGGCAATGGCAATCATTGCTTCTATAAAGCCATCGATTGTTTCTTTGCTTTCAGATTCCGTAGGCTCAATCATTAATGCCTGGTCAATAATCAAGGGGAAGTAAACTGTAGGAGGATGATATCCGTAGTCTAAGAGTCTCTTGGCTATATCAAGCGTTGTAACCACGCTTGTAGTATCCTTTAATCCGCCGAATACAACTTCGTGTTTAACTAAAGTGTCTATGGGCAGGTAGTAGTAATCTTTTAGCTTTTCCTTAATATAGTTGGCATTTAATACAGCCATTTCAGATGCCTTTTTAAGGCCGTCATTACCCATAATCAATATGTAGGTATACGCTCTAAGGAAAATTCCGAAGTGTCCGTAGAAGTCTTTAATTTTGCCTATTGAACCCGGTACATTATAATCCAGGAAGTAGGTGCCGTCATATCTCTTGCCTACCAAAGGCTTGGGCAGGAATTCAGCCAGTATCTTCTTGCATCCTACGGGACCTGATCCAGGACCGCCGCCGCCATGAGGTGTTGAGAATGTTTTGTGCAGATTGAAGTGAACTGTGTCAAATCCCATATCTCCAGGCCTTGAATGACCCATGATTGCATTCAGGTTAGCTCCGTCATAGTAAAGAAGTCCTCCTGCTTCATGGACGATTCTTGATATTTCCTTTACTCCTTTGTCATAAAGGCCTAATGTATTGGGATTTGTCAGCATTAATCCTGCTGTATCTTCACCGACTGCCGCTTTCAGTGCTTCAAGGTCTACCAGACCATTTTCGGTTGATTTGATTTCTACTATTGAATATCCGGCCATTGCTGCTGTTGCCGGGTTAGTTCCATGAGCCGAATCCGGGACAATTATCTTGTTTCTCTTGGTGTCACCGTTCTTATCATGGTAGGCCTTGATCAGCATTATTCCTGTAATCTCACCGTGAGCACCTGCTGCCGGATGCAGTGTGAAGCTGTCCATACCGCCTATTTCACACAGGGATCTTTCAAGTTCATACATTACCTGCAATGAACCTTGAATGCAGCTTTCTGCCTGAAAGGGATGAACATTTGCAAACCCGTCATATTTTACCACATCTTCATTTATCTTTGGATTGTACTTCATTGTACAAGATCCCAGCGGGTAAAAGCCTTTGTCCAGACCATAGTTCTTATTTGAAAGATTGGTATAGTGTCTTATAACATCAACTTCACTGACTTCAGGAAAATTAAGCCCCTTATCAGTTAAAAATTCAGCCGGTATAAGACTGTCTAATGCTTTTTCTTCAACATCAAGAGCTGGAAGGCTGTATGCTTTTCTACCCGGTTTTGATAGTTCAAATATTAATTTATTGTATTCTTTCATTATTTAACCGCCTCCAATACTCTTCTTAATTTATCAATTTCTTCTTTTGTCCTCTTTTCAGTGACTGCATATAGAGAAGCGTTCTTGTATTGAGGATAATCCTTTCCAAGGTCGTATCCGCCGATTATTTTCTCTTCCAAGAGAGCCTTGTTTATTTTATCAACGCTGTCTTCAGAGGTTAAGGCAAATTCCATAAAGAAGGGTTTATCGAACAGCGGCCTGTACTTGCCTGATTTAGTCAGTTCATTGAAGGCATAATGAGACTTTTGGACACATTGCTCGGCTACCTCCTTCAATCCTTCCTTGCCCATGGTCACCATATAAACAGTGGCTGCCAGAGCATTCAGCCCCTGGTTGGAGCATATGTTTGAAGTGGCCTTTTCTCTCCTTATATGCTGTTCTCTGGCCGACAGTGTAAGCACATAAGACCTTTTGCCGTCTAAATCAGTGGTTTCTCCAACGATTCTGCCGGGAATCTTTCTGATGTAATCATTCTTTACAGCCATGAAACCTAAATAAGGTCCGCCAAACTGCAGAGGCATCCCAAGAGGCTGCCCTTCGCCAACAACAATATCCACGTCCAGTTCACCGGGTTTTTTGAGCAGTGCCAGAGATATTGGCTCTACTGCTGCTACAAAGCTGGCCTTCTTAACCTTGTGAGTTATTTCTGCCAAACCTTTTAAATCTTCAAGAAGGCCGAAGAAGTTAGGATTTTGTACGATAACGGCTGCTGTTTTATCGCTTAAGAGCGATTCCAGCATCCCGGCATCAGTAACCCCGTCCTTTGTTTCAACCTCTGTTACTTTTAAATTCTGTGCATGAGCATATGTTTTAAGTATTTGTCTTGCTTCTGGATTCACACCTGCAGAAACTATAATCTCATCCTTCCTTGAATAGGAGCATGCCATTAAGGCAGCTTCTGTTATAGCAGTACCCCCGTCATAGAGGGAAGCATTTGCTACATCCATACCTGTCAGGTTGGTGATTAATGTTTGGTATTCAAAAATATACTGCAGAGTACCTTGGCTTATTTCCGGCTGATAAGGAGTATAGGAAGTATAGAACTCGCTTCTTGAAGTAATTGCATTTATCACTGATGGAATGTAGTGATCATATGCACCTGCACCTAAAAAGCATGCCAATTGGCTGACCGGGCAGTTTTTATCAGCCAGGTTCTTAAGATAACCGCTTACTTCCAATTCGCTCTTTGAATCAGGAATGTTTAACGGTTTTGTCAAATGAACCTGCTCCGGTATGTCTCCAAACAATTGGTTTATTGAATCCAAACCGATTGTTTTTAACATTTCCTGTTCGTCCTGAGGAGTATTTGGTATGTATGGATACATATTACTCCTCCTCAGCCAAGAATTTTTCATAATCCTCACTTGTCATCAATTCATCCAACTCTGCCTTATCATTCAAGACTATTTTAATAATCCAGTTTTCATATGGATCAGCGTTTAACAGAGCCGGTTCATCCTCTAAAGCTTCGTTAACGGCTATTACCTTACCGCTGACCGGAAGATAAATATCCGATGCAGCTTTTACGGATTCAACAACTGAGAAGGCTTCCTCCTTTGCGAATTCATCATCAACTTCAGGAAGCTCCACATAAACTATATCTCCCAGATGCTCTTGTGCGAAGTCTGCAATACCTACATATGCTTCGTCTCCATCAACCTTAACCCATTCATGGTCATTTGAATAATATAATCCTTTTACAACTTTCATTTTAAATCCTCCTTGATTTAGCTTTTACAGTTTATTTTTTCTTAAGAAACTTCTTGCTTATTACCTTGGCTTTTACAGGTTTGTTTCTAACCATTACTTCAATTTCTGTACCAAGCTCCGTAAATTCAGAAGCCAGTAAAGCGTTGCCTATTGTCTTTTTCAGTGTGGGACTCATGTATCCTGTTGTAACATGTCCTATAATGACTCCGTCTTTTTGTACTTCCATTCCTTCCCTTGCAATTCCTCTTCCGATAAGCTCAAATCCTGCTAATTTCCTCTTCAAGCCTTCAGACCATTGTTTGTTAAGGGCTTCCTTGCCAATAAAATCAGCTGCTTTATCAAGCTTCACAAAGTACTTGAACCCGCCTTCAAGAGGAGTGATTTCCTGGCTGATTTCGTGTCCGTAAAGAGGAAGAGAAGCTTCGAATCTCAGAGTATCCCTGCATCCCAAGCCTGCAGGAAGTATGCCGAATTCCTTACCTGCTTCTAGAACTGAGTTCCAAACCTTTACTATACCCTCATTATCAGCATAAATCTCAAAACCATCTTCTCCTGTATATCCGGTTCTTGATATCATGCAGTTTACTCCATCAACTGAAATATCTCTTTGAAGATGGAAGAACTCTATCTTGTCAAGATCAAAATCAGTTAATTTTTGAAGAATTTTTTGTGCAAATGGTCCCTGGAGGGCTACTTCGCCTACTGAATCTGAAATATTTTCGATTTCTACGTCAAAATCACCCTTATGCTCAAGTATCCAAGCATAATCCTTACCAGTGTTTGAAGCATTAACTACCAGGTAAAGGTAGTTGTTTTCATACCGGTATACCAGCAAATCATCAACAACTCCTCCGTCAGGGTAGCACATTAACGTGTAGATTATTTGATTATCAACAATTTTTGTAATGTCATTAGTCATAAGATAATCAACAAAAGCTACTGCATCCTTGCCTTTTACGGTGATTTCCCCCATGTGGGATACATCAAAAATTCCTGCTGCATTCCTAACAGCCTCATGCTCTGGTATCAAACCGGTATATTGAACCGGAAGAAACCAGCCGGCATAGTCAACTACATTACCGCCTAACTTAACATGTTCGCCATAAAGCGGTGTCTTTTTTGCCGTCACTTTATCACTCCTTTTTATTTTTATGTATACTATATTAAAACGGTACTTAAAAGTCAACATGTTTAATATAGGAAAAACTAATAATACTATTCTTAGTTTTCATTATTTCATTATACCCAAATAATGTTCCAATAATCAAATCTTTTGTTATATTAAATAAAATTACCGGCGATAGCAGGGAGTCAAAAAATGCTGAAAAACAGGAGATTTTGTATTGTATATATTTTAACGAATATATACAGTATTAAGTATAATAATAATAAATATGAATTGACTTGGAATTATAATTAATATATAATTCATTTCAATAATCTAAGTTATATTAAACTTATATTAATTTAAGCAAACAATAGAATAAAAGGAGAGAATTATATGCCAGATACGTTTTTAAGCGATATAGAAATCGCCCAGCAGACAAAAATTGCACCAATAAACACTATTGCAGAAAAGTTGGGAATACCCGATAAGTATGTAGAAAATTACGGTAAATACAAGGCTAAAATTGATTACAGATATTTGCAGAATGAATTAAAGGACAATAAGGATGCCAAGTTAATATTGGTCACAGCAATAACACCCACACCGGCAGGTGAAGGCAAAACAACAACAACAATAGGCCTGGGGGATGCATTAGCAAGGCTTGGCAAGAATACAATTATCACACTTCGCGAACCTTCTCTAGGCCCTGTTTTTGGCGTAAAAGGCGGAGCAGCAGGCGGGGGATACGCTCAGGTCGTACCTATGGAGGATATAAATCTGCACTTTACAGGAGACTTTCATGCAGTAGGTGCAGCAAACAATCTTTTGGCTGCAATGATGGATAATCACATTCACCAAGGCAATGAACTGAACATAGATACAAGGCGGATAGTCTGGAGAAGATGTGTTGATATGAATGACAGACAATTAAGACACATAGTAGACGGCCTTGGAGGAAGAACTGAAGGAGTAGTAAGAGAAGACGGGTTTGACATTACGGTTGCATCGGAAATAATGGCAATATTTTGCTTGTCCAATGACATCATGGAATTAAAGGAAAATCTTTCGAAAATAATAGTTGCATACACAAGAGAAGGGAATCCTGTAACAGCAGGACAATTAAAAGCAGAAGGCGCAATGGCTGCACTTTTGAAGGAGGCATTAAAGCCGAATTTAGTACAAACGCTGGAAGGAACGCCTGCTTTTATCCACGGGGGACCTTTTGCAAACATAGCACATGGCTGCAATAGTGTCATAGCTACAAAAATGGCAAGTAAATTAGCAGATTATACTGTAACTGAAGCAGGTTTCGGAGCAGACCTGGGTGCTGAAAAATTCATAAGTATAAAATGCAGAAAGACCGGTCTGAGACCTAACGCTGTTGTTATTGTGGCATCGGTTAGAGCATTGAAACACCATGGAGAAGTAAAAAAGGCAGATTTAGGAAAAGAGAACCTGGAAGCATTGGATAAGGGACTTCCTAATCTGTTAAAGCATGTGGAAAATGTTACACAGAAGTTTAGAATTCCTGCTGTAGTTGCAATAAACAAATTCCCCACAGATACGGAAGCAGAATTAAACCTTATAAAGGAAAGATGCAGCGAGCTTGGAGTTAATGTTGCCTTGTCGGAGGTTTGGGGAAAAGGCGGAGCAGGAGGCAAAGAACTAGCTGAAGAAGTTATAAGGCTGGCAGAAAAAGAAAGCAGCATGGAATTTCCATATACCGATGAAATGTCAATAAAAGAAAAAATAGAAGCTATAACTACAAAGATTTACGGGGCTGAATCCGTTGAATATTCGAAGAAGGCAGACAAGGAAATAGAAAATCTGGAGAAGCTTGGATTTGGAAATCTTCCGATATGCATGGCCAAAACTCAATATTCACTTACAGACGATCCTAAAGTTATAGGAAGACCTGCAGGATTTAAAATAATAATAAGAGATATAACAATATCAGCCGGAGCAGGGTTTATTGTTGCACTGACGGGAGAAATAATGAAAATGCCGGGACTGCCTAGAGTACCTTCAGCAGAAAATATAGACGTCGACATTGACGGTAAAATAAAAGGCCTATTCTAAGGTATACCACAGGACACACAGGGATAGCCGGCTTATATTGTAATAATCAGATTACTCCGGCGAGAAGCTCCTGCCTCAATAAGCGGCAGGAGCATACACTCTGAATATTAAAGAAGGGAAGTCAAGTTGAGTTCAATATCTTTAACACCTAAAGAAACTGCCGAAGCCTTAATAAAAGCAGCACAGAATAAAGTTTCATTGACTGTTCAGAAACGTTTATTGATGAGTATTATGGGAGGTATGTACATAGCATTAGGAGCACAAGGCTTTATCATAGCATTTGACAATATGTTTATAAGAGCTGCAGTCTTCCCGGTAGGTTTGATGCTTATTGTTTTAGTGGGCGGGGAATTATTCACAGGTAATTGTTTGATGACCTTTGCCCTTTTACAAAAGGAGATTAAAGCCTCAAACTATGCAAACACCTTATTGCAGGTTTTGGCCGGCAATTTTATCGGAGGAGCATTAACAGCAGGGTTATTGTATGCAGGAGGGGTATATAATAATCCTGTTTTGGCGGAAAGGATAATTCAAATTGCTGAGGCTAAACTATCCTTGCCATTTATGCAGGTTGTCAGCAAGGGAATATTATGCAATATACTGGTATCTTTAGCGGTATGGTTTTCAATTACCTCAAAGGATACCACAGGAAAAATTCTGGGATGCTGGTTTCCTGTTATGCTTTTTGTGCTGTGCGGATATGAACATGTGGTTGCAAATATGTTTTATCTTCCGATGGCATCATTTCTTGATACGTCAATAAATATTGTGAATATGACAATTTACAGTTTAATACCTTCAGCTTTGGGAAATTATATAGGGGGAGGGTTATTGATACCATTCATATACAATAAGGTCTATTTTAAAGACTAGACTGAGATATTTCCTGTAAGGCGGTGAAATAATAATGTTAACAGAGTTATCATGCAAAGATTTTGCAGAGGAACTGGCATCCAAAAAACCTGTTCCCGGCGGCGGAGGTGCCGCGGCTATGGTTGCAGCGTTAGGTGCAGCTTTGAATACAATGGTTGCAAATTTCTCCTATGGTAAGAAAAAATTCATTGATATAAAAGACAAACATGAAGAGCTGATAAAAAGGGGAGAAATATTAAGGGTTAAGCTCATAGACCTGGTAAATAAGGATGCAGAAGTTTTCGAGCCTTTGTCGAGAGCATATGTAATGCCTTCAAATACCGATGAAGAAAAGGCCTTGAAAAATAAAACGCTTCAGAGATATTTGATAGAAGCATGTTCAGCACCTATGGAAACATTGGAATTTTCATATGATGCAATACTTCTCCACGAGGAAATCTTAGATATCTCATCAAAAAATATAATAAGCGATGTGGGCGTGGGGGTTCAGTTTTTGAAGGCTGCATTAAACAGTGCGTATCTCAATGTTTTAATTAATTTAAATTCAATGGATGATGAAGATTATGTGAGAGGGCAAAGGGATAAAGCAGAAAAACTTGTTGATAGGGGAACAAAAGTAGCAGATGAAGTATATCAAAAGGTGCTGACAGTATTAAACCAATAATTGCGCATTAGGCAAAGGAGGAAAAATGTCTGTAGAAACTGTAAAACTAACAGGAAAACCTGTGGCTGAACATCTCAGGGCAAATATTAAGGCAAGAGTAGCAGGACTTAATGAAAGAAATATTGTTCCTGCAATAATTATCATAAGGGTAGGAAACAAGGAAGATGATGTTTTTTATGAGAGAAGCATATTGAAAAACTGCTCTCTTTTAGGCATTGAAGGAAGGGTTAAAGAGCTTCCGGAAAATGTTTCAATGGAAAAATTAGGTAAAACTATTGAAGATGCCAATGAGGATGATAATACTCACGGAATAATGATGTTCAGGCCCTTGCCCGGGCATTTGAACGAAAAGGAAATCTTGGAGAAAATAAACCCCGTAAAAGATATTGACGG
>JAGOIH010000022.1 GCA_017995755.1 Sedimentibacter sp.
TTAGAAGAATCCATACACCTTGAATTGAAAGATAAAGAAATCGATTATGAAGTATATACTACCAAATCAAAAGAAGATACAAGAAACTTTGCGGAAAATAAATGCAGGGAAAACCTGCCGTCTGTTTTATATTCATGCGGCGGGGATGGAACTCTTCATGAGATTATAAATGCAGCATTTGGTTATAAGCATGTGAGTATCGGCATTATACCTGTAGGCTCCGGTAATGATTTCATTAAGAATTTTACAAACAACACTAACTTCAATGATATTACCCTGCAGACAGAGGGTAAAAGCCTGGAATTAGACTTAATCAAGGCAAATGATGAATATACTGCCGCAGTATTAAATATAGGTCTTGATGCTGACGTTTCCTTCAACATGAATAAATTCAAGAAGATACCTTTTATTAAAGGTCCGACAAGATACTATCTTTCAATATTCTATTCTTTGTTCAGTAAATTGGGAAAACAAATTCAGGTTAAAACGGACAATGATTTTATAAATGGCACATTTATAATAGGTGTTGTGGCAAACGGGCAATATTACGGAGGAGGATACAAGTGTGCTCCAAAGGCACAATTAAACGACGGTATCCTTGACCTGTGCTTTGTTGAGAATATTTCAAGGCTTAAAATACTTAGTCTGCTGGGAAGCTACAAAAAAGGTGAGCATCTGGAAAATCCTAAAATAAGCAAATATGTTACCTATGATAAAATCAGCCGGGCTGAAATAAAATTTCATGGACCAACCAATGTATGCATGGATGGAGATAAATATATTTACAGTGAAATAAATATATCAACAGAAAAAAATGCCCTGAATTTCTGGCTTCCAAAAGGAGTGGAAATAATTTCAGCAGAATATATGAAGTCTAACTAGTTTATTTTTGGTATACTATTTTGGGGACGGTTCTATTTGTTTTGGGGACGGTTCCTTTTGTTTTGCGTGTTTTGGGGACGTTTAGGGTTTTAATTGGACGGTTTTGTTTCAAGAACGAAAAGAACTGTCCCTAAAATTTTTGAAATGACAGTTTTTCTGTTAAAACACTATTTTTCATTATTGAATTTACGACAACAGTACCTGCGAGAGAAACTACTGTGAACTCCCCTGCCCCTACGTAAAATGCATTCAATAAAAATGGAGTGTTAAACAAATAGGTTAATTCCGCTCCAACCAATAAGGCGTTTGAAATTACAGGTCCCAGGCTTGCTATAATCATCGCTTTTTTATTCAAACCAAAAAGCCTTCTCACCTTCACTATAAATAGCAGGGCTAAAAATGTTGCAAATGAACCTGCGAGAATGTCAATCAGCCCCAGGGGGCTTGCCAGGTTTGCCAGTATGCATCCCAGTACCAGGCCAAGACCGTATCCCGGCTCTATAAATGCAAACAGCACCAATATTTCTGATATCCGAAACTGTATCTGCTCATAGCTAAGACCTGCGAAAGCATAGGTCAAAGCGGCATATGCAGCTGCAATGAGGGCGGTACGGGTAATAAACTGATTATTCTTTTTCATCAAAAAAACTCCTTTCGAATAAATTCCCGGAGTCACTAAAAAACCTTGATTTTTTAAGTGGGTGCCAAGAAAACACTTGATTAATTTAACGGTCCTTTTTGTTCCTGAGAACAAAAAGAACCGTCCTTGAAATTTTGATATTTTATCTCTTGCTGAACTGTGATGCTCTTCTTGCTTTTTTCAAACCGTATTTCTTTCTTTCCTTCATTCTTGAATCTCTAGTCAGGAATCCAGCCTTTTTAAGCAGGGGTCTTAATTCGTTGTCTACCTGCAATAAGGCTCTTGATATACCATGTCTTATAGCTCCCGCCTGACCTGTATATCCACCGCCCTTTACATTTACCAATACATCGTACTGACCCATGGTATCTGTAATCATTAAAGGTTCTCTCACAACATTTCTTAAATTCTCGTATTTGATATAATCTTCCAAGTCTCTTTCATTTATATTGATTTTCCCTGTTCCGGGAACCAATCTTACTCTTGCTATGGCTTTTTTTCTTCTGCCTGTTCCTCTGTACTGTGCGTCCATCATCGTCCTCCTCCCTTATTAAAACTCGTATACCTGCGGTTTCTGAGCCTGGTTGTTGTGCTCGGGACCCGCATATACTTTTAGTTTCTTCAACATTTTTCTTCCAAGGCTGTTCTTTGGAAGCATTCCCTTTACTGCCAGATAAACCGGTTGTGTGGGTTTTTGCTGAAACAGGTTTCTGTATGGAACCTCCTTCAAACCGCCCGGATATAGAGAGTGGTGTCTGTATAATTTCTGATCTAATTTTTTGCCTGTCAATACAACTTTTTCAGCATTTACTACTATTACATAGTCTCCTGTATCAACATGGGGTGTATATATTGCTTTATGTTTACCTCTTAAAAGTTTGGCAACTTCCGTTGCAAGCCTGCCTAGAGTCTTTCCTTCTGCATCTATGACATACCAAGCCCTTTCAACTTCATTAGGTTTAGCCAAGAAGCTTTTCATTTATTTTCCTCCTGTAATTCTGATGTTTATTTTCTTATATTCAAAAAACCTAACTCCGGGGCATTGGAACGGTTTTTCTCTTTCTAATAATACCTATGACATTCTATATGAATAAAAACTAATTGTCAAGCTATTTTTTATAATTTACATCCATTAAAAACAATCCTTCAGGCGGTGCTGTCTGCCCTAAGACTGTTCTGTCCTTATCTTCAAGTGCCTTTTCTATGCAGGAAATATCAGTCAATCCTTTGCCTGTGTCAATTAATGTTCCTGCAATTATTCTAACCATATTATACAAAAATCCATTGCCCTTGATATAAATTTTTAATAAATTTCCCTCTTTTAAAAGTTTTGCGTTGTACACCGTCCGTACTGTTGTTTTCACATTTGATCCGGAAGCCATAAATGCCTTAAAATCATGGGTTCCTTCAATCAGTTTAAGCCCTTCTTCCATTTTATCCATGTTCAATATCTGGGGGACAAAACATGAATACCTTGCATAGAAGGGATTATTGACCCGGTCGTTGTAAATCTGATACATATATGTTTTATCAAGAGCATCGAATCTTGCATTAAAATCCGGATGAACATCAATAGATTCCAAAATCCTTATGTCACGGGGCAGATTGGAATTCAGTGCAATTTTTATCTTATCTTCAGGAATTCTTGTATCGACTTTAAAATTCGCCGCCTGTCCCAAGGCATGGACACCGCTGTCAGTCCTGCCTGAGCCCGTTAAATCGATTTTTTCCTTCATTACGGCACTTAATGCATTTTCTATGGTTTCTTGAATGCTAGGCTTGTTTAATTGCCTTTGCCACCCGTGATAAGCAGTGCCGTCATAGGCAATTAAAAGTTTAATATTTCTTACCATATCTTAAATATTATAACTGCTGCCAAATAAACAGTGAAAACGAATGCTGCAGCATAATCACCCTTTGAAATTTTCATTTGTCTCATTCTTGTTCTGTTCTCTCCTCCCCGGTAGCATCTTGCTTCCATTGCCATTGCCAATTCATCGGCACGCCTGAAAGCGCTGATGAACAGAGGAACCAGCAAGGGCACAAGATTCTTTGCCCTGCTCATAATATTACCGCTTTCAAAATCTGCACCCCTCGATTTTTGAGCCTTCATTATCTTTTCTGTTTCTTCCATGAGAGTAGGAATGAAACGAAGAGCAATTGTCATCATCATTGCCAGTTCATGGGCGGGAAGACCAAATCTTTTAAAGGGATTCAGAAGGCTTTCAATGCCGTCTGTCAATATAATCGGAGAGGTTGTCAGTGTCAATAGGGATGTTCCCATTATGAGGAGTGTAAGCCTTACAGCCATGAATCCTGCCTGCCTCAAACCTTCTTCGGTAATCTTAATGAATGCAAGTGTAAAAATAACTCTTCCCGGTGTCATCAGAAGGTTAATTATAAAAGTTATCAATATGATAAACAATATAGGTCTTAAGCCTCTTATTACAAATTTTAAAGGTACCCTTGAAATTGTTATGGCAATAGCTAAAAATACAATAACAAATAAGAAGCTGGTAAAGCTTTCAATCAAAAATAATGATATGATAAAAATGATTGTCATTATTATTTTTAGTCTCGGATCAAGGTCGTGTATGGGAGAGTCAACAGGATAATGCTGCCCGATTGTTAAATTCCTAAACATTTCTTCCCCTCACTTCCTTAATTATTTCCGTCTTTGCTTCTTCAATTGTGAGTATGTCCTGCCTTATATTGAATCCCCGTTTCCTAAGCTCCCTTATAATAGAAGCTATCTGAGGAATTCCAAGACCTATCTTTTCCAATTCCTCTGCCTGGGAATAGATTTCCTTGGGGCTGCCCTCCATATGAACCTTGCCTTTGGATAAGACAATAACCCTGTCCACAAGTTTTGCAATATCCTCCATACTGTGTGAAACCAGGACAACAGTAAGATTCGATTTGTCATGGAGTGTCTTTATCTGGCCGAAGATTTCATTCCTTCCTGCAGGGTCCAGCCCCGCAGTTGGCTCATCCAGTATAAGATAGTCAGGTTTCATTGCAAGTACTCCTGCGATTGCAACCCTTCTTTTTTGCCCTCCGGATAAATCAAAGGGGGATGCATCTTTTATTTTCTTATAGTTAAATCCAACCAGTTCCAGTGCTTCCTTTACTCTTAAGTCGATTTCATCCTGGGAAAGACCTAAGTTCAAAGGTCCGAAGGCAACATCTTTGGCAACTGTTTCTTCAAACAGCTGATATTCGGGATATTGAAATACCAAACCTACCTTTTGCCGTATCATTTTTAATTTTTTCTTGTCTTCCCCCACTAAAGTGCCGTCAACTTCAACCTTACCTTCGGTGGCAGGTTCAAGGCCGTTAAAAAGCTGTATCAAGGTTGATTTGCCGGACCCGGTGTGACCTATTATACCCACGAATTCGCCTTGGTTTATTGTAGCGTTTACATCGTCCAAGGCCAAAGTTCTAAAGGGGGTGCCTTCACTGTATACATATTTTATGTTTTCTGCTTTTATTGACATAATAAATCCACCAATTCCTTTACATCTATTATATCCGGAGGCAGTTTCAGCCCTTCCTTTATAAGTTCCTGTGCCAGCTCCGTTACCTGGGGGACATCCAAGCCGTATTTCTTTATTTCATCAATATTTCTGAATACTTCCTTTGGGGTGCCGTCCAATTTAATATTCCCATTATCCATAACAATTACCCTGTCTGCTTGAACAGCTTCATCCATGTAGTGGGTAATAAGCAGTATGGTTTTGCCCTGTGCATTCAGCTTTTTTAATGTTTCCAAAACTTCTCTTCTGCCTGAAGGGTCAAGCATTGCTGTTGGTTCATCCAAAATTATGCAGTCTGAATTCAAGGCCAGTATGCCTGCTATGGCAATTCTTTGTTTTTGCCCCCCGGATAAAAGGTGTGGGGGTCTTTTCCTGTATTCATACATGCCCACGGTATTTAAGGCATCATCTACCCGTCTCCTGATTTCCTCAGGTGCAACGCCTAAATTTTCGGGACCGAAAGCAATATCTTCCTCAACTATTGTTGCCACCAGCTGGTTGTCAGGATTTTGAAAGACCATGCCTGCAGTCTGCCTTATATCCCAAAGCTTGGAGTCGTCGGAGGTATCCATTCCCTTGACTGTAATCCTGCCTGACCTGGGAACCAAAATTGAATTGATTAATTTAGCCAGGGTTGATTTCCCTGACCCGTTGCGACCGATAATTGCAGTGAACTCTCCTTTTTTTATACTGAGTGAAACCCCGTTTACTGCATAATCTGAGTTTTTTTCGTATTTAAATTTTACATTGTCTATCTTTATTATGTAATCGTCCATTTTTCACCTGTTATTTAAATTCTAACGATAAAGCCGTATAAAAATAATAACATCATTCACATTATTTTACAACAGTAATTTTACTTGCTGTTTTTATCCACAAAACAAGGGACGGTTCTTTAAAAGAATCGTCCCCGATATTTATTCAACTAATTCTATTATCGCCATTTCTGCTCCATCGCCTCTTCTGGGGCCCAATTTTAGAATCCTGGTGTATCCACCGTTTCTATCTTTGTATTTAGGAGCAACTTCTTCGAACAGCTTATATACTGCATCTTTGTCGTATAGATAAGCTAATGCCCGACGCCTTGAATGCAGGTCTCCTCTTTTCCCCAGAGTGATAGTTCTCTCTGCAACTCTTCTGAGCTCTTTGGCTCTTGTAACTGTTGTCGTTATTCTGCCCTGCATAATAAGGTCAGCAGTCATATTTCGAAGCATTGCCATTCTGTGGTCAGATTTAACCCCAAGCTTTCTGTGACTACCCATTTAGTCCTCCTTTTAAAGCTAATTATCATTTTTCCTTAGAGATAAACCTAATTCTTCAAGTTTCTTAGATACTTCATCCAAAGATTTTTTCCCCAGGTTTCTTACTTTCATCATGTCTTCTTCAGTCTTGTAAGTAAGCTCCTCAACAGTATTTATTCCTGCCCTCTTCAGACAATTGTACGACCTTACCGATAAATCAAGTTCCTCTATTGTCATTTCCAAAACTTTTTCTTTTTCATCCTCTTCTTTTTCAACCATGATTTCCACTTCATTTACATGTTCTGTCAATGATATGAATAAGTTGAGGTGTTCACTCATTATTTTGGCTCCTAAAGAAATTGCTTCTTCAGGCTCAATTGTTCCGTTGGTCCAGACCTCAATAGTAAGCTTGTCGAAATCTGTCCTGTTTCCCACTCTTGTATCTTCAACCGTAAAGTTTACTTTTTTTACAGGTGTGTATATTGAATCTATAGGAATAACTCCGATTGCCTGGCTGTCTTTCTTGTTTCTTTCCGCTATTACGTACCCTCTTCCCTGCTCCATCTCCATTTCAATAATGAGTTCAGAGCCTTCTTCAAGAGTTGCAATATGCAGGTCTTCATTTATGATGTCAACATCTCCGCCTGTAATTATATCTGCTGCCGTAACTTTCTTGGGTCCTTTTGCATCAATTAAAAGCTGCACAGGTCCCTGCACATTCATTTTAGCTGCTAAGTTCTTAATATTAAGAATTATTTCTGTCACATCTTCTCTCACTCCGGGTATTGTAGAAAATTCATGCAATACACCTTGAATGTTTATTGAAGTAACAGCTGCTCCCGGTAACGATGAAAGAAGTATTCTTCTTAATGAATTCCCTATTGTTGTTCCATAGCCTCTTTCAAGGGGTTCAACAACTATCTTACCGTAGGTGTTGTTGTCATTCTTTTCATTTAAAGTAATATTTGGTTTTTCAATTTCTATCATCCCAACCCTCCTTATTTTTTTGTTTGTCGAGGGTAATAATTCTTAAATGCCATTACTTGGAGTAGAACTCGACAATCATATGCTCTTCTATTGGTATTTCGATATCTTCTTTAGCAGGTTCGGCAATTATTCTCCCTGTGTAGTTTTCAGGTTCAACCTGCAGCCATTGGGGTGCAGTATTCTTGTGATTTTCTGCCATAACTTTAAATTTGTCTGAATTTTGGCTCTTTTCCTTAACCTTGATCTCATCGCCTACCTGTAAAATCATTGACGGAATATCAGCCTTCTTGCCGTTTACTGTAAAATGACCGTGAACTACCAATTGTCTTGCTTCAGGTCTTGAACTTGCAAAGCCTAATCTGTATATTACATTGTCAAATCTAAGCTCAAGCAATTTCAAAAGATTATCACCGGTTTTTCCGGACATTTTTTCCGCCATATTGTAGTATTCGGTAAATTGTCCTTCCAGAACTCCGTAATATCTTCTGACCTTTTGTTTTTCTCTTAACTGAGTTCCATAGTTAGTCAGTTTCTTGTTATTTTGACCATGTTGACCGGGAGCATAATTTCTTCTGCCGATTGAACATTTATCAGTATAACATCTGTCACCTTTTAAATATAACTTTAAACCTTCTCTTCTGCATATTCTGCAGACAGGCCCGGTATATCTTGCCATCTTTTCACCTCGTTCCTATTATACTCTTCTGCGCTTTGGCGGTCTGCAACCATTATGCGGTATTGGTGTTACGTCTTTTATTAAATTAACTTCAAGTCCGGCTGCCTGCAGGGATCTTATCGCTGCTTCCCTTCCTGAGCCCGGTCCTTTAACATATACTTCTACTGTTTTTAATCCATGCTCCATAGCTTTTTTTGCTGCTTCTTCAGCAACCATGCTCGCTGCATACGGGGTAGACTTTCTTGAACCCTTAAATCCTAATCCGCCTGAACTTGCCCATGAAATTGCATTTCCCTGCAAGTCTGTAAGAGTAACAAGTGTATTGTTAAAGGTAGACTTAATATGCGCCTGGCCTTTTTCTATATTTTTACGTTCTCTTCTTTTTACTCGCGTTGCTTTTTGTTGTTTTTTAGCTGCCATTTAAGCCCCTCCTTTTACTTTTTAGATTTCTTTCCTGAAACTCTCTTAGGACCTTTTCTTGTTCTTGCATTATTCTTTGTATTTTGTCCTCTGACAGGCAATCCTCTTTTATGTCTTAATCCTCTGTAGCAGTTGATTTCTTTAAGTCTTTTTATATTCAATGCTACTTCACGTCTCATATCTCCTTCTACAGGACGCTTATCTATTTCAGTTCTTAATTTTTGTACTTCATCTTCTGTTAGATCCTTAACCCTTGTATCAGGATTTATGCCTGTTGCTTTTAAAATCTTATTTGATGTTGGTCTGCCTATTCCGAAAATATAAGTCAAGCCTATTTCAACTCTCTTATCTCTGGGCAAATCAACGCCCGAAATTCTGGCCATTAAGTTACACCTCCTACCTTAGTAGTGCTTAGTTTTTTATTTATCCTAACCTTGTTTTTGTTTGTGCCTTGGATTTTCGCAAATTATCATAACTTTACCTTTTCGTCTGATAATCTTGCACTTTTCGCACAGTGGTTTTACTGATGGTCTTACTTTCATTGTAATACCTCCTTACTTTTTCCTCCATGTTATTCTTCCTCTAGTCAAATCATATGGTGATAATTCACAAGCTACTGTATCTCCGGGAAGAATTTTAATGTAGTTCATCCTCAGTTTTCCAGAAATATGCGCTAAAATCTGGTGTCCGTTCTGAAGCTCGACTATGAACATTGCATTTGGAAGTGCTTCCAGGACCTTGCCTTCGACTTCTATTACATCTTTCTTGGACATTGATCACTCAACCTCCATTTCTTTTAATGCATACGGCTCCAATAATCTCCTAACATATGCATCATTTAGATTTTTATTTTCTTGTAATTTTTCTGCAAATTCTGTCAATACTGTATTATAAATCATTAAATGCTTCACTTTCTTTCTTTTGGGGTTATTTAATTTTCTTAAATCCCCGTCACATACCAGCACAAATTGCCTGTCAACAACCCGGCATATAAGAAATACTCTTCCCTTATCCCTGCCTGCTTTTGACTTAACTACCTGGCCGATTTTCAAATCTGTTGTCCCTTCCATCAGCCCACCCCTAAACAATAGTTAACAGTTCCGGTTCCCCGTCTGTTATTGCAACTGTATGCTCATAATGAGCAGATGGTTTGCCGTCAACAGTGACCACAGTCCAGTTGTTTTCCAAAACCCTTACATTATACGTTCCTGCATTTATCATAGGCTCGATAGCAAGGACCATTCCTTCTTGCAGCCGCGGACCCTTGTTTGGTTTTCCGAAGTTAGGTACCTGCGGTGATTCATGCATTTTTTTCCCTACTCCGTGCCCAACATAATCTCTTACTACCGATAAACCATGAGACTCTGCATAAACTTGGATTGCGTGTGATATATCAGACAGGCGGTATGAAGTCCTGGCATACTTTATGCCTTCGTAAAAGCATTGTCTGGTTGTTTCAACCAAATGCCTTTTTTCTTCATCCACTTGACCCACTAAGAAAGTCTTAGCGCTGTCACCTACATATCCTTCAAATGTTGCGCCTATATCCACACTTATTATATCGCCTTCCCTTAACTGCCTTTCTGAAGGAAATCCATGCACTACTTCTTCATTAACAGAAGCGCATATGGAAAAGGGAAATCCGTTATATCCTTTAAATGTAGGTATGGCATTTTGAGATCTTAAGAAATCTTCAACCAGCCAATCAAGCTCTTTGGTGGTAACACCGGGTTTAATATGCTTCCTCACTAGTTCGTGAGATTGTGCTACTAAACGTCCGGCTTTTTTCATTATTTCAATTTCTCTTCTTGTCTTGAGAATAATCATTCTATTTCCTCAATTCAGCGATTATATCTTCGCCGACTTGTGCTATGGGCTTCTCGCCGTCTATATTGACTATTATACCCTTTTTGGTGTAATAATCAATAAGAGGTTCAGTCTGCTCCATATAGACGCTGATTCTGTTATCTACCGTTTCCTCATTGTCATCCTTGCGCTTAAGAAGTTCACCGCCGCAGTTGTCACATATACCTTCCTTTGAAGGTTTGTTAAATGACATGTGGTATGTCTGGCCGCAGTCTTTGCAGATTCTCCTGCCTACGGCCCTTTCAACAAGAAGTTCTTTTCTGACTATTATATTTATTACATAGTCTAAGCTTTGATCCATGCTTTTTAAGGCATCCTCCAAAGCATCTGCCTGATAAATTGTTCTTGGAAATCCGTCCAACAGAAATCCTTCCTTGCAATCATCCTGCAGCAGTCTGTCTTTCACAAGTTCAACAGTCAGTTCATCGGGAACCAGTCTTCCCTGGTCCATATATGCCATGGCTTTTTTGCCAAGGGCGGTTCCTTCCTTAATATTTTTTCTGAAGATATCTCCGGTGGATATATGCGGTATTGAAAATTCATGTACAATTGTTTCTGCTTGAGTTCCTTTGCCGGCTCCCGGAGGTCCCAATAAAATTGCTCTCATTTTCCTTACCTCTTCTCTACTTTAAAAATCCTTTGTAGTGTCTCATTATCATTTGAGCTTCTACCTGCTTCATAGTTTCAAGAGCAACACCTGTTACTATCAAAAGTGATGTTCCTCCGAAATTGATTTTCAAATCCGTAAATGAGAATACCAATGTAGGTATTGTTGCGATTATTGCAAGTGCAATTGCTCCTGCTATTGTAATTCTGTTCAGTACTTTGTTCAAATAATCTGCAGTAGGTCTTCCCGGTCTTATTCCGGGTATGAATCCTCCATTTTCCTTAAGAGTATTTGAGTATTCAATTGGATTGAATTGTACTGCTGTATAAAAATATGTGAAGAATATTATCAGCACTATATTCAGCAATGTGTAAAAATATATACCGGGACTGGCTGATACCGAGAAATATTTCTGAACTCCTGCTGCCATCGACGGGAAGAAGAATGCCAGTGTCTGTGGTATTGCCAAAAGTGTTGAAGCGAATATTACGGGCATAACTCCTGCCATTAACACTTTCATGGGAATGTGGGTGCTTTGTCCGCCGTACATTTTTCTCCCAACAACTCTTTTAGCATACTGAACAGGTACTTTTCTTTCTCCCTGCTGAATGGCTATTACGCCAACTATTATGAAAAAAGCAAATACCAGGAATACTAATATTTCCAATAAATTTACGGCTCCTGTCTGGAACTGGTAAAATACCGTTCCAAAATCAGATGGATACTGGGATATAATACCGATCATTATGAGTACTGATATACCGTTTCCGATACCTTTTTCCGTTATCAGCTCGCCCAGCCACATAAGGAAAGCTGTTCCTGCCGTTAAGACTATTATTACAGTTGCTATTGACAAGAAGCTCTTTTCAATTATAGCTGAATTAAAGAACCCTATACTGTATGCGGTAGCTTGAATCAATGCCAATATAACTGTAATATATCTGGTCCATTGAGCCATCTTTTTCTTTCCGTCTTCCGCCTTGAAGAATTGCTCCAGTTTTGGAATAGCAATTGTCAGCAGCTGAAGAATAATTGAAGACGTAATGTATGGATATATATTTAAGGCAAATATTGTAAAATCTCTAAAAGCACCGCCGCTCATCATGTTGAAGAAGTCCAAAAGACCACCTGCGGTACCCTGGAACATGTTTTCTACAACTGCTCTGTCAATACCTGGAACAGGTATTACTGCTCCTAATCTATAAACTACCATCATTAACAGAGTAAATATCATTCTTTTTCTTAAATCAGGTATTTTCCAAGCGTTTTTTAAAGTTTCAAACAACTAAATCACCTCAGCTTTTCCGCCGGCAGCTTCAATCTTTTCTACGGCTGACTTGCTGAATTTATGTGCCTTTACCGTAAGCTTCTTTTCGAGCACGCCGTTTCCAAGAATTTTAACTCCGTCCAGCTGCTTTTTTAATATCCCCTCTGATTTAAGAAGCTCAGGAGTAATTTCCGCTCCATCTTCAAATTGATTTAAAACTTCTACATTCAACTCAGCATACTGAGTTCCGAAAATATTTGTGAATCCTCTCTTTGGAAGTCTCCTGTAAAGAGGCATGTTTCCGCCTTCAAATGCCGGTCCCTTAACTCCGCCTGAACGAGAGCCTTGACCATTCATTCCTCTGCCCGCCGTCTTCCCTTGTCCTGTAGCTGTACCTCTTCCTAATCTCTTTCTATTTTTGGTACTGCCCGGATTAGGTTTTAACTCGTGAAGTTTCATATTTAACACCTCCTTGTAGTTATTCAATAACCTCTACCATAAAGTCAACCTTCTTGATCATTCCTCTTATTTGAGGAGTATCTTCTTTTTCAACTACATGGCCTATCTTTGTCAAACCTAGAGCCTTGATGTTTTTTATCTGATTCGGTGTTCTGCCGATTAAGCTTTTGGTCTGCTTAATTTTAATCGTTGCCATTATTTTCACCTCTTAACCTAAAATTTCTTCCACTGCTTTACCTCTGACTTTAGCTACTTCATCAGGGCTTTTAAGGGATTTTAAGGCTTCCATCGTTGCATTTACGACATTTCTCGGATTGCTTGAACCCAAGGATTTTGTTCTGATATCTTTAACGCCTGCAAGTTCCATAACTGCACGGACAGGTCCGCCTGCGATTATACCCGTACCTTCTTTGGCGGGTTTAATAAGAACTCTGCCGGCTCCATAGTTGCCAATCATCTCATGCGGCACTGTAGTTTCTCTCAGCGGCACTTTAATCATATTCTTCTTGGCATCCTGGATTGCTTTTCTTATAGCGTCGGGAATTTCAACAGCTTTTGCCATTCCGATTCCAACATGACCATTTTCATCACCAACCACAACCAGCACGCTGAAACGGAAGTTCCTGCCGCCCTTAACAACTTTGGTAACACGGTTGATGCTGATAACTTTTTCTTTCACATCCAACTGGCTTGCATCTATACGTCCACGTTGCTCCATAATTAACCTCCTTCTTAAAATTCCAGTCCGCTTTCTCTTGCTCCTTCAGCAAGAAGCTTAACTCTTCCATGATATAAATATCCGCCTCTGTCAAAAACTACTGCATTTATATCCTTTGCTTTCGCTCTTTCTCCTACTGTTTTGCCGACTAATTTTGCTGCTTCCTTTTTAGTCAATCCGGCTACCTGGTCTCTTAACTCTTTATCCTGAGTTGAAGCACTGGCCAGTGTAACTCCGGCGGCATCATCAATTACTTGAGCGTATATGTGCTTAGTGCTTTTAAATATATTCAATCTTGGTCTTTCAGGAGTACCTGTGATTTTATTTCTTATAGTATAGTGTCTTTCTTTTCTCTTTTGATTTTTATCAACCTTTTTAAGCAATACACTCACTCCTTTCTTTGCTATTTACCGGTCTTGCCGGCTTTACGCCTTACAACTTCATCAGAGTATTTGATACCTTTGCCCTTGTAAGGTTCAGGTCTTCTCCAGTCTCTGATTATAGCCGCATAGTTTCCCACCTGCTGCTTATCTATACCCTTAACGATAATTTTATTTGTACCATCAACTAATGTTTCTATACCTTGAGGGTCTTCCATCTCAACGGGATGGGATAGCCCGAGGTTTAAAACCAGTTTGTTTCCTTGTTTTTGTGCTCTGTATCCAACACCAACAATTTCAAGAGTTTTTTGGTATCCTTCTGTAACCCCTGTTACCATGTTGTTAATAAGTGTCCTTGTAAGTCCGTGAAGTGATCTGTTTTCTTTTTGATCGTCAGGTCTTGAAACTTTAATTTTTTTACCTTCCACTTCAATCTTCATTGACTTTGACAGCTGTTGTTCCAATTTACCTTTTGGTCCTTTTACAACTGCATAATTATTTCCATCTATATTAATTTCAACATTTGCAGGTATATTTACAGGTTTTAACCCTATTCTTGACATATCGGCACCTCCTATTCCTTATTTTACCATACGTAGCAGATTACTTCTCCGCCAACTCCCTGTGTTCTTGCATTTTTATCAGTTACGATTCCCTTTGATGTAGAAAGTATAGCTATGCCCAGGCCGCCTAAAACCCTCGGTGTATCTTCCTTGCCCACATAAACTCTAAGTCCCGGTTTAGAAATCCTCTTGATACCGGTTATCACTCTTTCCTTGTTTTGCTGGTATCTGAGTTCAACCCTTATAATACCTTGTTTCCCGTCATCTATAACATCAAAGCCCTTAATATATCCTTCTTCCAGTAAGATATTAGCTATTTCCTTCTTAATCTTTGAAGCCGGAATATCAACAAATTCATGTTTTGCATGATTAGCATTTCTTATTCTTGTAAGCATATCTGCGATAGGATCTGTCATTACCATGTAAGTAACCTCCTTTTTCTAAAATTTTACCAGCTGGCTTTTTTAACGCCAGGTATCTGACCTTTGTAAGCTAATTCTCTAAAGCATATACGGCATATACCATATTTTCTTAAATAAGCATGAGGTCTTCCGCAAATTTTGCATCTTGTATATTCTCTTGTGGAGAATTTCTGTTTTCTCTGTTGTTTAATTTTTAGAGATGTTTTTGCCATTTCGCTCCCTCCCTTACTTTCTAAAAGGCATTCCCATCAAGCTTAAAAGCTCTCGGGCTTCCTCATCAGTATTAGCCGTAGTTGTTATGATTATATCCATACCTCTTATTTTATCTATTTTATCGTAGTTTATTTCAGGAAAAATCAACTGTTCCTTTATCCCCAAAGCATAGTTTCCTCTGCCGTCAAAAGCTGTCTTCGATACGCCTCTGAAGTCTCTAACCCTAGGCAGGGCAATATTTACAAGCTTGTCGAAGAATTCGTACATATGATCTCCTCTCAAGGTGACCTTGCATCCTACCGACATTCCTTCCCTTACCTTAAAGTTGGAAATGGATTTTTTTGCTTTAGTTACAACAGGTTTTTGACCTGCAATCAATGTCATTTCTTCCACGGCGCTGTCTAAGAATTTTTGATTTTCCTTAGCTTCGCCAACGCCCATATTTAAAACTATTTTTTCTATTTTTGGTGCCTGCATAACACTGTCATACTGAAACTTTTCCATCAATGCCGGCACTACCTGTTCCTTATATGTGGCTTTTAATCTGGCCATATTCGTACCTCCCTTCCGGCATTATTATAAAACTGTACCGCACTTTTTACATGCTCTTACTTTTTTGTCATTTTGTATTTTTATCTCAGTTCTTACGCCTGATTTGCATTTATCGCAATACAGCATAACATTTGAGGAGTCTATTGCTCCTTCCTTGGTAATAATTCCTGCCTGCTGAACTTCCCTTGTTTGTTTCTGGTGTTTTGTCTGCATATTGACATTTTCAACCACAACTCTGTTCTTCTTAGGCATATTTTCAAGAATTTTCCCAATTTTACCTTTGTCGCTGCCTGCTATAACTACTACTTTGTCGCCCTTTTTTACGTGCATCTTTACACCTCCTTAAAGTACTTCCGGTGCCAGTGAGATAATTTTCATAAATTTCCCGTCTCTTAACTCTCTTGTTATAGGTCCAAATATACGTGTCCCCACAGGTGTTCTGTCATCTTTTATAATAACAGCGGCATTTTCATCAAATTTTATATATGTTCCGTCTTTTCTTCTCACACCGCTTTTAGTTCTTACAATAACTGCTTTTACCACGTCACCCTTCTTAACAACTCCGCCGGGTGTTGCGGATTTAACCGTACATACAACTATATCGCCGATATTCCCGTATTTAACAACCGAGCCGCCCATTATACGAATTACAAGTGCTTCCTTTGCTCCTGAATTGTCTGCGATTCTCAGCCTTGACTCTGTTTGTATCATGTTTTTACCTCCCTTCAATTGTCTTAGGGTCTATTTAGCTCTCTCTAATATTTCAACCAATCTCCAGCATTTTTCTTTTGACAAAGGTCTGGTTTCCATTATTTTAACTGTATCACCTATTTTGCACAGATTCTCTTCATCATGTGCTTTATACTTTTTGGTCATCTTAATTCTTTTTTTATAAAGAGGATGTGCCACAAGTTTTTCAGTAGCAACTACTATTGTTTTATCCATTTTATCACTGACTACTTTACCGATTCTTACTTTTCTGTTGCCTCTTTCCAAAGTAAATCCTCCTTTCTTTTACTCCATGTTAATGTTTAACTCGCGTTCGCGAATCACTGTTTTAACCCGAGCAATATCTTTCTTGACTTTATTTATTCTCATAGGGTTATCAAGCTCCCCGGTTGCAAGCTGAAATCTCAGATTGAACAGCTCTGTCTTTAAATCCACTACAGACTTGTTCAACTCATCAACTGATTTATTTCTTAATTCTTTAGCTTTCATTTGCTTCACCATCCTTTTCTGCTGCCTGATCCTTGGCAACAAACTTGCATTTGATAGGCAATTTATGCATGGCAAGTCTCATTGCTTCTCTTGCAACATCTTCAGTAACCCCTGACATTTCAAATAATACTCTGCCCGGTTTTACTACTGCTACCCAGTATTCAGGTGACCCCTTGCCTTTACCCATACGTGTTTCGGCTGGTTTTTTTGTTACCGGTTTATCCGGAAATATTTTAATCCAAATCTGGCCGCCCCTCTTTACTGCTCTTGACATAGCCCTTCTGGCTGCTTCGATTTGGTTTGATGTTATCCAAGCTGGCTCAATTGCCTGCAGACCATATTCGCCGTATGTGATAGTATTGCCTCTTGTTGCAATACCGGTCATTCTGCCTCTTTGCTGTTTACGGCGTTTTACTCTTTTAGGCATTAACATAATTATTTCCTCCTTCCTTCAGGAATTACTGCTTTTTATCTCTCTTAAAATTACCTGGTTTGCCACCCGGTCTTCTTTTCTTCTTGGCATCTCTGTTATCATTTAATGCTCTTGCAGGTTCTTGGTAATCAGACAACAATGAACCCGGTTTCCTTAAAATTTCACCTCTGCATATCCAAACCTTGACACCGACCTTGCCGAATGTTGTATCTGCTTCCGCAAAACCATAGCTTATGTCAGATCTTAAAGTTTGAAGAGGAATTTTGCCTTCCGAATATCCTTCGGTTCTTGCCATATCAGCTCCGTTTAACCTTCCGGATACACTTGTTTTAATTCCCTTTGCGCCCACCTTCATTGATCTTTGCATTGCCTGCTTCATTGCTCTTCTGAATGAAATACGCTTTTCAAGCTGAGATGCTATATTTTCTGCTACCAGCTGACCGTTTAATTCAGGAACCTTTATTTCTTCTACATTAATTATTACAGTCTTTCCTGTAATTCTTTCTATACTGGATTTTAAACTGTCGACTCCCGTGCCGCCTTTTCCGATTATCATGCCTGGTTTTGCAGTGAATACACTAACTTTAACACGGCTGGCAAATCTTTCGATTTCTATTTTTGCTATGCCGGATTGAAAGTTTTCCTTCTTAATATATTCACGAATTTTATAGTCTTCAGTTAAATTATCTCCGAAATTCTTTTTATCAGCATACCATTTTGAATCCCAATCATTGATTATACCGACTCTTAGTCCATGAGGGTTTACCTTTTGACCCATTTTTTACCTCCTTTACTTGTCTATTCTCGCTCTTTTAAGACTGCGCCTACGTGACTTGATCTTTTTAATATTTTATATGCCGAGCCCTTTGCTCTAGGTCTCCATCTTTTGAGGGTCGGCCCTTGATTTGCATATGCATTTGAAACATATAATTTATCTCTATCCATATCAAAGTTGTTTTCTGCATTAGCCGCAGCAGACTTAACCACCTTTTCTAAAATTTTCGCTCCCTTGCCGGGATGAAATTTTAAAATTGCCAATGCTTCGTCAACTTGCTTGCCTCTTACCATATCACACACATACTTCATTTTTCTCGGTGATATTCTCATATATTTAGCAACTGCCTTAGCTTCCATTTAGCTGCCTCCCTTCTTATTTAACTTTTGAGGTTTTATCGGACTTATCATGTCCTCTGTATGTTCTTGTCGGAGCAAATTCACCCAGCTTATGTCCGACCATATCTTCAGTTATATATACAGGAACGTGCTTTCTGCCATCATGTATAGCTAATGTATGGCCTATCATTTCAGGGAAAATTGTTGATCTTCTTGACCATGTCTTCAATACTTTCTTATTATTTGCATCATTCATTTCAACAATTTTCTTCATAAGGCTTGGTTCACAATAAGGTCCTTTCTTTAACGATCTACCCATTCACTATTTCCTCCTTTCAATCCTGCTTATTTCTTATTTCTTCTGCTTACTATCATACTATCTGATTTTTTGTTCTTCTTACGAGTTTTATATCCAATTGTCGGTTTTCCCCAAGGTGTAACCGGTGATGGTCTTCCTATTGGTGCTCTTCCTTCACCGCCGCCGTGGGGGTGATCATTAGGATTCATTACCGACCCTCTTACCGTAGGCCTGATTCCCATATGTCTCTTTCTTCCTGCCTTGCCTATGGATACATTCTCGTGGTCTATGTTTCCTACCTGACCAATCGTAGCTCTGCAGTTCATCAATATCATTCGAACTTCACCGCTTGGAAGTCTTACCTGTGCATATTTGCCTTCCTTGGCCATAAGCTGAGCGGCGTTTCCTGCGGAACGAACCATTTGCCCGCCTTTTCCAGGTTTTAGTTCAATATTGTGAATCATTGTACCAACGGGGATACTTCCTACAGGAAGTGTATTTCCGATTTTAATGTCTGCCTCCGGACCTGATTCAATTGTATCTCCAACCTGCAGTTTGTTTGGAGCAAGAATATATCTTTTTTCTCCGTCAACATAATTTATAAGTGCAATGTATGAGCTTCTGTTTGGATCATACTCTATTGTTGCAACTATTCCCGGAACTCCGTCTTTGTTTCTTTTAAAATCGATAATTCTATATTTTCTCTTTTCTCCGCCGCCTTTGTGACGAACCGTAATTCTTCCGTGTGCGTTTCTTCCCGCATTGCTTTTTAACGGAGCCAAAAGAGATTTCTCAGGTTCTACAGTTGTTATTTCTTCAAATGTTGAAACAGTCATTTGTCTCAACGCCGGAGAGGTTGGTCTGTACTTTCTGATACCCATGAGATTTTCCTCCTTCTACTAATTTCAAATCCCTTCAAAGAATTCTATTGTTTTGCTGTCTTCAGTCAAAGTCACAATGGCCTTTTTCCAGTCGGCTTTCTTACCCACATGAACACCCATTCTCTTATTCTTGCCGAGCATGTTGATTGTGTTCACACTGGCTACTGTAACTCCGAAAATTGATTCCACTGCATTTTTGATTTCAGTCTTGTTAGACTTCTTATCAACGACAAAAGTGTATTTTTTTTCTGCCATTGCATTCATACTTGCTTCTGTCATTATCGGTTTTAAGATAATATCGTGTGGATCGCGCATTATGCGTACACCTCCTCCACTTTATTAACTGCGTCCCTGGTTATAAGGAATGAATCGCAGTTTAATATATCGTATACATTAATTGTATTTACATATGCTGTTTTAACGCCGGGTATATTTCTTGATGCTAGTATTACATTTTCATCTCTTTCAGGAATAACCACCA
>JAGOIH010000145.1 GCA_017995755.1 Sedimentibacter sp.
CCTCTTACTCCAAAGGCTAATCCGATAGTAGAGGTGTGTCCCCATTCCTCTAATAAATGGGGTTAGGGCATACAAAAGTCTTCCTTGCACACAGCAAAGGAAGACCTGATAAAAGCTCTCATATGTTGCCTTCCCAGCCTCACTGTGCCAGATTAAAGGTTTAACTTCAACTTATACTATATTATTTTTCTCTTCATGTCAATATATTTATTGCAGGTCAGAGGATTCATTGTCAGGTTGATTGTCAGCTTGATATACTATTTTTGTTATCCTTCTTTCCACTTCGCTCCTTGGAAGCCATACCTGCCTGTCACAGGTAGTGCACCTTATTCTGAAATCTGCACCTATTCTCAGTATTTCCCAATCATAGCCGCCGCAGGGATGCTTTTTCTTTAATTTTACAACATCCCCTACATTTAACTTCATAGGCATGGATGCTCTCCTTATATTGTAATTGTATTGGTTGAACTTGAAATCATATCCACAATATCATACATATTTGAAATAGAGCCAACCCTTAATTTGTCCTTAATTTCAAAGAAATCCAGACATGTTCCACATGAAACAATTTTTACGCCGCCCTCTTTCAGCTTCATCAGGTCATCAACAGACTCTGAGCCTTCAATGGTGAGCTTAACTCCTGAATTCAAAAATACAAGAAAATCGGGATATGGTTTTGTCTCCGACAAAGTGTACAGAAAACTTTTCATGAGTATTCTGCCCAGGTCATCCGACCCCTTGCCCAGTTTATCGCTTGTAATAAAGTAGCCGGCATTCTTATTTTTTATTTCGGAAATTATTTCTGTCTGCTCCTTGTTTTCACCGCTTTTCTTTAAAACTATGTAAGTACCGTCATCTTTGTCTTCGGCTGTTACTGTGTATTTTAACTGAGTTCCGAACTTTGTTACATTAATTTTTGCTGTTTCATTGTCAACAATGACTGTAATTTCTTCAGCTCCCCCATCCACTTCTTTTTTTGTCATAATAACCGGCTGTGGGCATGCTTTTTTTCTTGCATCTACTATTTTCATTTTTCCTCCTTAGTTTTCATAAAAACCTTTATACGATAAATAATTCAATATAATATTGTTGTCGTAGAATATTTTGCTTGATTCAGATTTCAATACTTCTTGTGCAAAAGGTTTATCCTGCATAAAGCTTAAGACGGGAGCTGCTAATGCAAATATTAAATAAAGAAGTATAACACTTTTTAATATACCCATAAAGGCTCCGAATAATCTGTTTGTAAGATTCAAGAACGGCAGTTTCATTACAGTATTTATAAAGGCTGTCAAAATAAGCAATATTACATATATTGCAAGGAATGTAACAACAAAGCTAATGGATCTTATTATTAAAAGACTAATGTTGTCCACAAATACAGCAAAAGTATCGGAAGCTTCGCTTGCCATTATATTATTTACAAACTTCTGCAGTTCAACAGGTATCTTGCTTGCGTTGCTTACTGCACTCATGGATAGTTTCGTTTCAAAATAATCATGTAGTTTTACAAACAGCTTTGTATTGTTGAGTAAAAAGTTTTCTGCAAAATGATAAAATTCTTTGCTTAAGAAAAACGAAATTACAAGGCCTAATGTATCAAAGGCAGTCAGTATAAACCCTTTCCGGTATCCCATAAAACACAAGTATCCTGCAAATACTAATATAATTACATCAACTATCATTTTATTTCCCCCTTAATATTATTTTATTTGTCCTTCAATAATCTTGTTTTTAAATAAAATGTAAATATTGTTTCCTTCAATCATAAAGTCTTCAAAACTTTCAGTATCCTCAAATAATTTATCAGTCTTATTTCCGTGAAGCAGATATATGGTATTATTATCATAAGTTAATGTTTTATTATCAGCTATTTTCAACTTTTTGGATCCTGCAGGGGCTGTTTTGATTTCCATAACCTTGCCTTCAAAATTATAGGATAATAATTCAGCTGCCTGGTCCTTTTCAAACAATATATTAATCATACCCTGAGATATTTCATAATCAAGTACCTTGTTAAATATTTTATTCTTCCACATTAATTTGCCGTTATCATTATAAAAATATATGTTTTCTGTTCCAATAACTATCACATTGTTATTAACAACCTTTGTTTTAATTAATATTTCCTTTGATATTGTTGAACTCCATAATTCAACATCTTCTATAAAATAATATATGTTGTTGACAAAAGCTCCGTTTTCAAATACAAGAGTAATAACTGAATATGCGTCGGATTTATCACTGATAGATATTCCTGTTATTGTATCCTGGAATTCCTTGTTGTCTACAACAATTTCATTGTTATCATCCATTATATAAAGGGTTTGTCCATTTCCTTTAACAATCATTCCGGTCTTGTTGTTTTCACGTGAAACATTTATGATATCCCCTTCAATTTCAGCTATTACAAACTCCTGATTGTTTTTGTCCAAAACTTTTATATTGTTATTTGCCTGTCTGAATATATAATTGTCTGTAACGAATACCCTGTTAGAAAATTCCGTATTTTGATTTTCCCATAAAATTTTATTATCGAAATCTGTATAGATTGTTTTTTGATTGTTGTATGATATTATACCCCTGTTAAAAAATTCAAATCCTTCAAGTGTACTTATTTCTGTTGTTTTAATACCTTCAATTTTGTAAACTTTTTTTTCATCCAAGGTTTTAGTTAATTCCTTGAAATAAGGAGAGTAAAGCAGGGCAACTATAAAAATTAAAATTATTACAATAAATAATATTATTTTTTTCATATATCACCTTGTAAAATTTTGTTAATCAATTATACCAAACTTTATATATTATTGCATTAAAAAATTATTAAAATTTCAGGGACATTGAAAATGTCCCCTTACATGATAGATATCTTTTTTTGCGCTGTTTTGTCAACGGGCTGCTATTTCATTCAATGCTTTCACCGCTGCATAAATATCTGCGGTTTTATTAAAAGGACCAAGACTAAATCTTACAGCACCCAGTTTCTCTGTTCCGATTGCTTTGTGGGCTAAGGGAGCACAGTGGAGTCCCGGCCTTACGGCAATATTGTATTTCGAATCAAGAATATTTGCAACTTCTGAAGAATCTATCCCTTCTATGTTAACAGGAAGAACTCCGGACCTGTGCTCAATGGACTCGGGGCCGTATAATTTGATTTTAGGGTTTTTTCTCAATTCTATAATGAATGTCTCTAAAAGATTTTTTTCGTGGCTGTAAATCGATTTTATGCCTCTGTTTAAAATATACCTTACTCCTGCATTTAATCCGGCAATACCCGGCAGGTTATGTGTTCCTGCTTCTAATTTATCCGGATAGAAATTCGGATGGTCAAGACTGCTGGACTGGCTGCCGGTACCCCCTTCTTTTAAATGTTTTATTTCTATATCACTGTTTATCAAAAGCGCACCTGTTCCCTGGGGTCCCAATAGTCCCTTATGGCCGGGCACTGCTAAAAAGCTGATATTGAATTTGTTCATGTCAATATCTAAAACTCCTGCACTTTGCGAAGCATCTAACAAATATGGTATATTATGTTTCTTACATATTTTACCAATTTCTTCTGCCGGAAATATAGTGCCTGTTAAATTTGAAACATGAGTTGTCACAATTAATCTTGTATTGTTATTTATTGCATTTTCCAAATCCTTTAAATCCATGGTTCCGTCTGATGAACATTTTACAATTGTATTTTCTACCCCTGATTTTTCTAATTCCTTAATAGGTCTTAAAACAGAGTTGTGCTCCATTTCTGTGGTTATTACATGGTCTCCGGAATTTAAAACGCCTTTTATTGCAGTATTTAAACTGTCTGTTGCATTAAATGTGAATATTACTTTCATGGGATCATCTAAATTGAATAGTTCGGCTAATAACTCCCTGGTTTCATAAATTACTCTGGCCCCTTCAATTGCCATTTTATGACTTCCCCTGCCCGGATTTGCTCCGTAGACAGTCATTGCTTTCATGACGTTTTCATATACTGATGAAGGTTTTGGAAATGTTGTAGCTGCATTATCTAAATATATCATAATATCACCTGCTGTTTTTTATATTTCAATTCATTATATGTAAATTGCCGCATTTGGATATTACTAATCTTTATACACGATTCTTCC
>JAGOIH010000146.1 GCA_017995755.1 Sedimentibacter sp.
TTTCTCATTAATTCCTCTGATTTAAATATTAGATCCATATACATAACTATCCCTCCTTAATTATAGTTCCTATGTTTTCTCCTGAAACAATTTTTTCAATATTTTCGGGGTTTTCTATACCAAAAACTAAAATAGGAATTTTGTTATCCATGCACAATGAAGTTGCGGTTGAGTCCATTATTTTTAAACTTTTGTTTAAAACATCAATATATCTGAGCTCTTCGTATTTTGTCGAATTGGGATTTTTTTTCGGGTCATCTGAGTAAACACCGTCTACACCGTTCTTTGCCAGAAGGATAATTTCTGCATTAATCTCAGCAGCCCTTAAAGCAGCAGTTGTATCAGTTGAAAAATACGGGTTGCCTGAACCTCCCGAAAATATTACGACTCTTCCCTTTTCCAAATGCCTTACTGCCCTCCGCCTTATGTAGGGTTCTGCTATTTGTCTCATTTCAATAGCTGTCTGCAGCCTTGTTTCCACATCAATTTTTTCCAGTGCATCCTGCAGGGCAAGTCCGTTTATTATAGTTCCAAGCATTCCCATATAATCAGACGTTGTTCTGTCCATATCCCTGGCACCGGCACCTCGCCAGAAGTTTCCGCCTCCCACAACGATAGCTACTTCTACTCCCATTTGGTTTATTTTTTTAATTACACCTGAAATTCTGTTTACTATTTCTGAATTTATGCCGTGGCCTGTGCTGCCGGACAAGGCTTCCCCGCTGATTTTTAGCACTATTCGCTTATATTTGCACATAGCATTTCCTCCTGATTGTATTTATTTAATGGAGAACCCTTGGTTCTCCATTATTGTACAGGATTATAAACCCATTTGTTTTGCTACTTCATCAGCAAAATTTTCGGACTTTTTCTCTATTCCTTCTCCAACTTCATATCTTAAAACATCAACTACCTTAATATCGGCGCCGATTTTTTTTGCTGTTTCGCTTATTACCTTCTTTACGGTTAAATCAGCATCCTTCACAAATGCCTGCTCCAAAAGGCATATTTCCTTAAGTTCCTTGTTAAGTCTTCCTTCTACCATTTTTTCAACTATGTTTTGCGGCTTGCCTTCGTTTAATGCCTGGGCTGTAAGTATTTCCTTTTCTTGTTTTATGAACTCATCATCTACATCTTCCATTGAAATATATTTCGGGCTCATGGCTGCAACCTGCATTGCCAGATCCTTGCCTAAAACCTTTAGTGTTTCTTTGTCCCCTGAAGATTCCAAAGCTACAAGCACGGATATTTTACCGCCGCCGTGAATATAGTCTACAACCAGACCGTTTTGAACTTTTGCCCGGCCAAATCTTCTCAGTGACATATTTTCACCGATTTTTGCTATCTTATCTGTTAAAACATCTTGAACTGTTTTTCCGTCTTCAAGCACAAGAGCTTTTAATGCCTCTAAATCTGAAGGCTCATTGTCAAGAGCTGCTTGAGCTGCAGCTGTAACAAAATTCTTGAATTCTTCGTTCTTTGCAACAAAGTCAGTTTCTGAGTTTACTTCTAGAACAACTCCCTTTTTCCCGTCTGCTGAAATTATTGCTGTCGTAAGGCCTTCTGATGCTATTCTTCCTGATTTTTTTGCTGCCTGTAGCAGTCCCTTTTCTCTTAAATAAATAATTGCCTTTTCAATATCCCCATCTGTTTCCTTCAATGCTTTTTTGCAGTCCATCATGCCTGCATTTGTTTTATCTCTTAGTTCCTTAACCATTGATGCTGTAATTTCCATTTAAATATCCTCCATAATTTAAAAGTAAGGCGTAAGGAAATAATTCCTGACCCCTTACCTGATTTTTGTTTTTATTCCAATTCAAATTCTTCTTCTTCGACTTTTTCCAATTCTTCATCAGATACTTCGTCGTCTTCTTCAACTTCTTCATAAGTCATCTGAACGCCTTGTTTGCCTTCAAGCACAGCATCAGCTACAGTCGCCGTCAATAATTTTACGGCTCTGATTGCATCATCATTGCCCGGAATTACATAATCTACTTCATCAGGGTCGCAGTTTGTGTCTACGATTGCTACTACAGGAATTCCCAATATTTTTGCTTCCTGGACAGCTATTTTTTCTTTTCTCGGGTCAACAACAAACAGAGCGCCAGGCAGTTTATCCATATTTTTGATTCCACCTAAGAATTTTTCCAGTCTTTCAGCTTCATTTTTTAATTTGAAAACTTCTTTTTTGGTCAAGAGTTTGAACGTGCCGTCCTCTTCCATAGTTTTCAATTCATTGAGTCTTTCAATTCTTTTTCTGATTGTTGAGTAGTTTGTCAGCATTCCGCCAAGCCATCTCTGGCTTACATAATGCATTCCGCATCTTGCTGCTTCCGTCTTTGTTGATTCCTGAGCTTGTTTTTTTGTTCCGACGAATAATATTTCGTCTCCCTCTGATACGACTTCCTTGATAAAGCTGTATGCTTCATCCACTTTATCGCTTGTTTTCTGCAAGTCGATAATATAGATTCCGTTTCTTTCCGTGAAAATGTACTCTGCCATTTTCGGGTTCCATCTTCTTGTTTGATGCCCAAAATGAACCCCTGCTTCCAGCAGCTTTTTCATGCTGATTATAGCCATTTTTGTTTCCTCCTTTTGTTTTACCTCCAGAAATGTCATATCATGAAAAAGACCGTTTCCGGCACAACTCTAACATGATCCAAATCTGTGCGTAATTATGATTAGTATATCACAGCCGATTTTGTTTGGCAATATTTAATTATTAAAAATGTGAATATAAAATGTATATATTACCTGATATAAATATTATTCACTTATTTTACATTTTTTATTTACACATACATCCTTGTTGTCCTTTAAAACCATCAAGTCCCCGCATTCAGGGCATTTTTTTCGGGTAGGCTCATACCATGAAATATAATTGCATTCAGGATAATTGGAGCACCC
Source organism: Sedimentibacter sp. (assembly GCA_017995755.1). GTDB lineage: Bacteria > Bacillota > Clostridia > Tissierellales > Sedimentibacteraceae > Sedimentibacter. The sequence goes on from JAGOIH010000146.1 coordinate 2,908, forward strand.
GAAAAATTTCCGTCCGGCTTTTGAATACTTAACTGCAATTTTATTTCCGCATCTGGGACATAAGGCATCTACAGTATTATTAATAGGTTTTGTATTCTTGCATTTTGGATAATTGGAGCACGCTAAAAATTCGCCGAATTTTCCCTTCCTCTTAAGCATTTTTGAACCGCATTTTTCGCATATTTCATCTGTTTCCTCAGCCGGTTCCCTGCCGTTTAAGGGCTTGGTATTCTTGCAGCCGGGATAATTCGGGCATGCCAGGAATTTTCCGTACCTGCCGCTTTTGACAACCATGAAGGCACCGCAGTTCTCACATTTTACATCACTTACTTCTTCTTTTACTTCTATTTCTTTCATTTCATTTTCCGCCACAATAAGGTCTTTCTTAAATCCTTCGTAAAATTCAGAAATTATGCTGGGCCAGTTAACATTTCCGCCTGCAACGTCATCCAAACGGTCTTCCATATTGGCCGTAAACTTTTCATCTACAATTTTGGGGAAATATTTCTCCATCATTTCTGTAACCAAAAAACCCATGTCCGTGGGAAAAAGGTACCCTTTTTCCTTAGCTACATAGTCTCTGCTTGTTATTGTTGTAATAGTTGGTGCATAAGTGCTTGGGCGTCCTATTCCCTTTTCCTCCAGATCCTTTATGAGGCTTGCTTCTGTATAGCGAGCAGGCGGCTGGGTAAAATGCTGTTCCGGAAGAATCCTTAAGATTTCCAATACTTCATTTATTTCCAGTTCAGGCAGCATTTTTTCATCCTTCTCGTCAGTATAGCCGTAAACAGTTCTAAACCCGTCGAACACAAGTATCTTTCCGCTGCTTTCAAATATATTGTCATTATTGTTAAACAAAACTTTTGTCACATCATATTCTGCATCCTGCATTTGGCAGGCAAGAGCTCTTTTCCAAATTAGACTGTAAAGCTTGTATTGGTCGGAAGTAAGGCTGTCCTTGAGCTTTTCCGGTGACCTGAGCAAGGATGTAGGTCTTATGGCTTCATGGGCATCCTGAACCTTGCTTTCATTTTTCTTTGCTTTTTTATATATTCTGTACTTATAATATTTTTCTCCGTAATTTGATAAAATGTAATTTTTTGCATTGTCTATTGCTTCATCGGATAATCTTAATGAGTCTGTTCTTATATAGGTAACAAGACCGATATTTCCTTCCCCCTTGACTTTCACTCCTTCATAGAG
>JAGOIH010000147.1 GCA_017995755.1 Sedimentibacter sp.
GAAAAAATCATTCACAAAATCAAGAGTTAGGGAGAGTAATCACAGGGGTGACCCTAGATCACTTCGCATCATCTTCATGATGAGGAATTGCTTGGCAGTACTCTCCCTCTTTTTTATAACAAATTAAAAATTTTATTATGCCAAGCAAAAACGTGATCAAATTGACAGCAGGCAACAAGGAAGCCAACAATTCCTTGGACGTAAAAACCATCCTCACAGAATTTTTTGAATCAGTGGACATGACCGACATCCTTGAGCACCAAGGAAATTCCCTACACGCTTTCATTGAGTACTACAAGCGACCTGACACAGGAGAGGTTATCGCAGAAGCGATAGAAGACGTTACATTCGTGAATCACCAGATTACCATGCTGCTGCACAACCTCCACAGAGCATTGACAAAAAACCAATCAGCTATTGTTCAACCGATAAACATTGATGGACATGGAAGCTCTAATTAAAGTCACCGAAAAGGACGGACGCACCGTTGTTTCCGCAAGAGAATTGCACGGATTTGTTGAAAGCCAAACAAGATTTGACAAATGGATTGCGAGAATGCTCGAGTACGGATTTGAAGAAAATCAAGACTACTTGGCGGTCAAAAATGACCGTCAAGTCCCCCACCAGGGATCTTTCAGATTAATCACAGAAATCGACTATGCCTTAACCATCGACGCCGCCAAGGAGATAGCCATGATTCAAAGATCAGATAAGGGCAAGGAGGCAAGAGTGTATTTCATCTCAGTCGAGAAGAAGTACCGACAAGCACAATCCACACACACCAAAGTCATTCCGATCAACTACAAGGAAGCTCTTCAGTCGCTCCTAGAGGCGGAGACCGAGAAGGAGTTGCTAGCCGCTAAGGTGCACCAGCTAGAGCCAAAAGCACTGTACACAGATACGGTACTCAATAGCCCTAACAACTGGACTACGACTACTATCGCAAAGGAATTGGGGATGACGGCTCATAAACTCAATGATGAACTACACAGACTAGGTGTTATTTACAAAAACAGCGATGGCGTATGGGTTCTGTATTCAAAGTTTGATGGACGAGGCTACATAAAGACAAGAACGATGACTTACCAGAATAGCAAGAAGGAACATTTTACAAAGATTCATACCGTTTGGACTGAACTTGGAAGAAATTTCATCCATCAGCTGATCAATCAAAAATTAGCCATGTAATCATATTGGGGTCGGTAACACGGGCCCTTTTTTAACAATAATAAAAACCATTTATCATGAAAAAACTTATCGCAATCTTAGTAATCGCCTCGCTTTTTGGCTGCAAAAAAGAAGAAAAACGGTGCCTATCCTGCACAACGTTACAGACCGTAAGACACAACGGGGTCCTAAAATCACAGCAAGGTCCAAGCACATCTACACTATGTTTTACAGACGAATCTCTTGAAAAATACCTAAAGGATAACAACAGAAACGAGGTGACAGAATACTCTCCTGGTGTTATACAGACATTTGTAAGAACAGCGACGTGCAAATGATACGTGTGCTGGAATACAAGGTCATAAAAAAGACCAACGTAAAGATATCCGAGATGCCAATCATAAGCAATCCCGGGGATGCATACAAGTATTTCATGCAGATTTTCACCGACGAGATATACTACCAGGAGACAGTTTATGTTTTGGCCCTCAATAACGCTAAGAGAGTTCTAGGGCATTTCAAGTTGTCATCAGGAGGCGTTTCGCATACCATTATTGATACAAGAGTACTATTCCCAATGCTACTACTTACGCCTGGATGTACTGACTTCATTATGGCCCATAATCATCCAAGCGGCAATATTAAACCATCATACGAGGACCGAAAGGCGACAGACAATATAAAGCAAGTAGGACAATTGCTGGGAATAACATTGGTGGATCATTTAGTGGTAAGTACAGAAGGATTCACATCTGTTAAAGAATAGTCCCTTGTACTCCAGTCTTGCTGAATGACTCTAGTGGAGACTTCTCAATTGGAATGAGCTCTACGACAACGAAGTTTTTTTTATTGGGTGATAAATAGATTAAATCAATATTATGCCTAATCATCTTCCTTCCATCAGAAGGCAATACACCAGACTGCACCATTCCATCCAGAATAAATTTTTTGCCAAAAAAAACATTGTCAGAATCATGTCTATTGTCCGATCTGTAGAACTTGAAGATAACATCAAAGCAACCCTGTATCCTCTTTGGTAACCCAAGAGAATATTGACTACATATCCCAGTAAATCGCTTCTTCATAGCAGCAGCCAAGTGTAAACCTCTCCTTTCCGCATCAATATACTCATTCAACGTAGGGAGGTTGCTGTCGATAATAAATTTGTACATAATTTTACAAAATAAGTATCACAAAAATACATAATATATATGTTTTATATTTATATTTGTATATAAATTATAGCTAAAATGGGTGTAAAAAATAGGATATATAGGTCAGAATTAGTCGAGTGGAGATTAATTAAAGACTTGCAGCCAGAACTCGTTAAAAATACTTACAATATCTCATTCCTTCGAGAATCAATACTAAAATATGGCGTATCAAAAGCATTTGATGTTTGCGAAATAGATGGAGAGATTTACTACATGGACGGACACACAAGGAGTAATATGTTCGAAACACTCGAAAGCGAACTTGTAAATATTCCTGATAAGTTGATGTGCAACTTTTGTGAAGTAGCATCTAAAGAAGAGGCAATTAAAATACTTATAGAGGTTCACAATCAAAAGCAAAATCCATTTTCAAAATCAAGACTCGAGGAATGGTTGGATTTAGAAGATATCCATATTGAGGACATAAAAACAGAATCAATAAACATTGAAATAATCGAGATAGAAGAACCAATCGACAAAGAGCCAAATCCCCCAAAAAACACAACAGCTATAAAACTGGAATACACACAAGAGGATTACGATTATATCCAAGACGCCATAACTCGTCACCGAATTACACCAGAGAAGATCTTTTACGAAGCAATAAAAAACCTGTAAATGATATTTGAATTAAAGCTAAAAATCAAGGTCGATATCATCGATACTACAGACGAAGGAGAGTTGGAATTTTTGAAAAAATATGTAATAGGAGACCCTAAAAGAATGATACTACATACAGATGTGCTAGATGGTAAAGTTGGTCAAGTTCTGGAGTGTGAACTATTACAAGTGAGGTAAATAAAATACAATGATAAAAATAAAGCCGTCCAGTAAGAATACAAACAGACACACTAAGGAAGGAATGGATTTGCTAGAGAAATCTATTGATAAGGTCGGAGTAATAGATAAGAAGCTTTTCACAATAACACAAAGTGAAAAATAATAAGAGAATATACATTGATTTTATCATAGGCGAGATGGATAAGGGTAATATTGAACCCAAAGATGTCGTTTCGGTCTTTTGTGACAAGTTTCGTGTAACCAGGAGAACCTTTGAGAATTACTGGACTACAGCTTGTAATGAGTTTGAAAAAAGAAGAGCAATAATTGAGAAAAAGAAACTAGAGGCAATAATTTCTGTCGAAGTCAAGGCGGTTAAGTCCTCGATAAGGACTAGGGATCAGTTGCTTGAAAGGCTACATGATATTATAGATCAAAAAGCAAAAAGGGTTGAAGGCGTTATTGTTATGCCAACATACAAAGATGTAATCGCAGCGATAAGGCTATATTCAGACATAGTGGGATACACTAAGAGAGGAGATCGGGAGCATCCAAATGCAGACAATGAACTACTTCAGAAGTTATTCGAGAAGCTGAACGCCCCACCTGGCAAGAATGTACATGATTATTGATTAAATTAAGAATTTAATATGCCACACAAAGAAATTTTACTGTTAGTATTCGTATTAGTCCATGTTTCTATCAATATGTTTATAGCGTATGAGGTTAATAGGATAATTAAAGGACATGAAAAAGTTATCGGTAAATATGCTTTTAAAAACAAAGAACTAACGTCAACCAATGATGAATTGATGATATTCTGCATCAGCCATGTGTTGAAAAATTCTTTAGATAAAGAAGACTATGAGACAGCCGCACGTTGCAGGAATATACTAATCAGACTAAGTCTTGAGAAAGCTAAGGAA
>JAGOIH010000148.1 GCA_017995755.1 Sedimentibacter sp.
TGCCCCTTTATTATAGCTCAAATGGAGAAAAATTCTGAATACCATGATATGTTAGCTTAAGGGAGGTTAATATGAAAATGGAATGGTTCAAATGTCAATGAAAGAATATAATTAAGTTTTAATAAACACAGATAGTTCATCTGTGTTTATTATTTTGCAGCAAAATACAATAATCTGATAATAAATTTATGTTTAAGTTGCCCATAGCCAAAGCGTGCGAAATTAAAAAATTTTTAAAAATTTCTCTTGACAATAATAATATCAATGCTATAATGAACATAAAAAAACATAAAAGAACAAAGTCAAACATTCATTTGGGAGGTAACATGCTGCAAATTGAAAGAAGGCAAATGATTATTCAGTATCTTGAAGAACATGAGGCAGTAACAGTTGAAGAACTGGCAAAATTATTTAATGTTGCCCCAATGACAATTCGAAGGGATTTACAGTTTTTAGAGGATAAAAATATTGCTGCCCGCACATTTGGCGGCGCAGTATTGAAATCCAGATTAATTGATGAAGTTCCTTATGAAAACAAGAGTCTGGCAAACATTGAAAAAAAGAAAAAAATAGCTGATTATGCTGCATCATTAATAAGCGACGGGGATACTGTTATACTGGATGCAGGAACAACCAATATGGAAATTGCAAGATTACTGGCAAATCATAAAGATCTTAAAATTATAACAACTGATTTAAACATTGCAACCTTTGTAAGTGCATCAACGGATTTTGAAATTTTATTTCCTGGAGGCAAAGTTCAAAACTCAACCGGCTCCTGCTACGGTTCAAGCACAGTGGACTTTTTAAAAAATATTAATGCTGATATTTCATTCATAGGAAGCAGTTCCGTCGACATACAACATGGCATTACGACACCTTCAATTGAAAAAGCTGATGTAAAAAGGCAAATGATCAAATGCTCGGATAAAAGTATTTTGGTTGCCGACAGCAGCAAGTTCGGGAAAAAAAGCTTAATAAAGGTTTGTAATTTAAACGACTTCCATGGAATAATAACTGACAGCAATTTGGATGAACTAACTGCCGATAAAATTAAAAGTAAAAAAATTAAAATAAAATTAGTTTAGGAGGTCCTAATGTCAAAAGTAATTATTATTGCTGATGATTTGACAGGTGCTAATGCGACAGGCGTACTTCTTGCAAGACAAGGTTTTAAATCTGCTACATTTTTAAATTTAGACAAGTATGACAAGGAAGAAAGCAAATATTTGGACGTTATTTCCATAAGCACTGATTCAAGAGCGATACACAGTGATGAAGCTTATGAACGGGTTAAAACAATTGCAGAATTCTTTAAGGATGATGATGTTGCATTATTTTCCAAAAGAATAGACAGTACTTTAAGAGGTAATATCGGCTCTGAAATTTCCGGACTATTAGACAACCTGCAAGAGGATACATATGCCTTAGTCGTTCCTGCATTTCCCAGCTCAGGCAGGGTTTGCATCGGAGGATTTTTGATGGTTAATCAGGTCCCCCTGGAGAAAACAGATGTTGCCAAAGATCCTAAGACACCGGTTTACACCTCCCGGGTAGTATCCCTTTTGGAAGAACAAACCGATAAAAATGTGGGTTTTGTAGAGCTGGATAAAGTTTTAAAGGGTGAATTTGCCATAGAGCAGTCCCTGCTGTCAGAAATAAAAAGAGGATGCAGAATAATTGTTGTTGATGCAACAACTGATGAAGATATTGACAGAATAGCCAAGGCAGTTAAAAATTCAAAGCTTAATATCATCTCAGTTGACCCCGGTCCGTTTACCGCTGCTGTAGCCAGGGAATATCTCGAAGTTCCAGCCATTAGTCCCGGAAAAAAGGTGATGCTGACAATTGGAAGCGTATCTAACCTTACAAGAAAACAAATAGATGAGTTAAGATTGGAATTCACTCCTTATTTGGTAGAAGCAGATGCATTGAAGCTTATTTATGAAGACACAAAAGAGCATGAAATGGAGAGAATTATTAATAAACTCATGGATAATATGGAGGATTTCGAGGTTATAGGAGTTATTACCACCAGGAATGAAAACCAGGTGTTGAATCTTACTGAAATTGCCAATGACCTTAATATTCATGAAGAAGAAGTTTCACTAAAAATCACAAACGGGCTTGCAGAAATCACAACAAATCTGCTTAAAAAAGCCGAAGATCAAATAGGAGGCCTTTATACCTCCGGCGGAGACGTTACGGTTGCCGTATGTAAGGCACTCGAATGTGCAGGCATTGAAGTTAAGGATGAGGTTCTGCCACTTGCAGTTTACGGAAGACTTATAAAAGGAAAATACCACAACACCCCTATTATTACAAAGGGCGGCCTTGTGGGAGATGAAAAAGCATTAATTAAATGCGTCAATTATTTATTGACTAAATTATCAAATGAATATGGTGCAAAAAATTCAAAAAAAGAAGGAGAATAATAATGAGTAAACCAATAATCGGCATCCCATTAGGAGACCCTGCAGGCATAGGGCCTGAAATAGTGGTAAAAGCTTTAAACGAAAAAGAAATTTATGAAGTTTGCAGTCCCTTGGTTGTCGGTGACAAAAGCATATTGGAACAAGCAATGAAGTTTTGTGATATTTCATTAAATATTAATTCTGTTAAAGAGCCCGCAAACGGAAAATATGAATACGGAACAATTGATTTAATTGATTTAAACAATGTGGATGTAAACCGGCTGAAAATCGGCAAGGTGCAAGCTATGGGTGGAAAAGCTGCTTTTGAATATATTAAAACAGTTGCTAACTTAGCTCTTGAAAAAAAAGTGGACGCTATAGCTACAACCCCCATAAACAAGGAATCCTTAAAAGCTGCGGAGGTTCCTTATATTGGACATACTGAAATACTTGAAGATTTAACAAATTCATACAATCCTTTGACTATGTTTCAGGTCCATAACCTAAGGGTATTTTTCCTCACACGTCACGTATCCTTAAGAAAAGCGTGCGACCTTGTGACCAAGGACAGTGTTTATGAGTTTATAACAAGATGCATTGAAGCTTTGAGAGTTTTGGGAATAAAAAATCCTAAAATTGCGGTGGCAGGCTTAAATCCTCACAGCGGCGAGCACGGGTTGTTCGGATATGAAGAGGTTGATGAAATCGAACCTGCTGTAAAAAAGGCAAAAGAAGAAGGTATAGATGTTGTTGGACCGGTTCCTGCCGACTCAGTCTTTTATTTTGGATTGAAGGGCAGATATGATGCAGTATTGAGTCTTTATCATGATCAAGGACACATTGCAACTAAAATGGTTGACTTTGACAGAACAATTTCTATAACTAACAACATGCCTTTCTTAAGAACATCTGTAGACCATGGAACAGCCTTTGATATAGCCGGCACAGGCAAAGCAGGAGAAGTAAGCATGGTGGAAGCAATAAAATTAGCGGCATTGTATGCTCCTAATTTCAATAAATAAAATTATAAATTAACAAGGAGGAAATTATGGAACAAGTAGTTGGAAGCCAAATGATTTTTGGCTTGGTAGTTGGTATCGCCCTTTTAATTGTTTTAATTTTGAAAACAAAAATTCATGCATTTTTGGCTTTGATTATTGCAGCAGCTGTAACAGGCTTAGTTGGCGGAATGCCTTCAAATGATGTATTATCATCAATTTCCAAGGGATTTGGAAACACTCTGGGAAGCATAGGTATCATAATTGGCTTTGGTGTTATGATGGGAGAAATATTCGAAGCATCAGGTGCAGCAGAAAGAATGGCACAAACATTTATTAAGAAGCTTGGTAAAGGCAAAGAAGAAATAGCTCTTGCAATAACAGGTTTCCTTGTATCTATTCCAATATTTTGTGATTCCGGATTTGTTATCCTTTCACCTTTGGCAAAGGCTATTTCAAGAAAAACGAAAAAATCAGTTATAACCCTTGGAGTTTCATTGGCGGCAGGACTTGTTATCACTCACTCCCTGGTTCCTCCTACTCCGGGACCGGTTGGTGTTGCAGGATTATTTAACGTAAACGTAGGTTCATTGATTTTATGGGGTATAGTATTGGCAATACCTATGACTTTAGCAGCGGTTTTATATGCAAAATATTTAGGCAAAAAAAT
>JAGOIH010000149.1 GCA_017995755.1 Sedimentibacter sp.
GTACATATTAAACCGCAAAAGCGACCCCGCATATAAAATTGCATGGATTATTCCAATTATGCTTTTTCCTGTGTTTGGCGGATTGTTTTATTTGATGTTCGGCGGAACAGGGTTATCAAATCGAATGAAAAACAATATGCATACAATTGTAGATAAAATGAAGGAATGCCTTCATCAACATCCTGTTACCCTTTATAATCTAAACAAGGAAAATAAAATCGCATTTAATCAGGCTATATACATTGAGCGATATTCATCCTGTCCTGTTTATGATAATTCAGCAACAGAATTTCTGCCTTCCGGGGAGGAATTTTTTGAGCATCTCACCAGAGAATTAAAAAAGGCAGAAAAGTATATATTTATGGAATTTTTTATAATTGAAGAAGGATTAATGTGGAATACAGTTTTAGATATTCTGAAAGAAAAAGCAGAACAAGGCTTGGACGTGAGGGTTGTTTATGATGACTTCGGCTGCGTTACAAGACTTCCTCACAATTATTATAAAATACTTGAGGGCTATGGAATTAAATGCAGTGTTTTCAATCCCTATATACCGGTTTTGTCATTTCGCATGAACAATAGAAACCACAGAAAAATAGTCGTAATAGACGGTAAGGTTGCTTATACGGGAGGAGTAAACTTAGCCGATGAATATATTAATGCTGTCAAAAAATTCGGACACTGGAGAGACTCCTGCATTGAAATAAAAGGTGATGCCGTATGGTCTTTAACTGTAATGTTTTTGTCCATGTGGGGTTATCTGAGAAAAAACAATGAAGAATATGATAAATTCAGACCTGATGATTACGACCAAAGCCAGGAATGCCACGGGTATGTGCAGCCCTTTCATGACAGCCCCTTAGACAGTGAACATGTCAGCGAAACCGTGTACTTGAACTTAATCAACCAGGCAGAAAAATATATTTACATAGAAACACCATATCTTATTATAGACAACAAAATGATGGTAGCATTGACAATGGCAGCCAAAAGAGGAGTTGACGTAAGGATACTTACTCCCTTCATACCTGACAAATGGTATGCATTTGCTGTGACCCAGTCTAATTACGGAGAGCTAATGGAAGCAGGGGTATCCATCTACCAGTACACACCCGGCTTTAACCACGGCAAGACTTTTGTTGTGGATGATGAATATGCCGTAGTAGGTACAATAAATATGGATTTCAGAAGCCTTTACCTGCATTTTGAATGCGGAGTCTGGTTGTACGACTCGGCTAGCGTTTGGCAGGTAAAGGAAAGCACCTTGGAGGCATTAAGGGTAAGCAGCCAGGTTGAGATGGAAGATATAACAAACATCCCTAAATACAAACAGATAAAAAGGCTCTTACTCAGAATATTCGCCCCATTGATGTAGATGCCCTAACCCTATTTTTTCAATTAGTAAATTTTACCTGCATGAAAGAGAGGACATATATGAGAAGAAACATTAATTTTTACAGGCAATTATTTTTATCAACATTTACAATCAGCGCTTTTACAATCGGAGGAGGCTATGTAATTGTACCTCTCATGAGAAAGAAATTTGTGGAAGAGCTTAAATGGATAGATGAAGAAGAAATGCTGAACATGGTAGCCATATCCCAGTCATCGCCCGGGCCTATTGCAGTAAATACATCCATAATGGTAGGTTACAAGCTGGCGGGAATACCTGGTGCATTGATAACAACCTTTGGAACAGTATTGCCGCCCCTGATAATTATAACAATAATAGCAAAATTTTATGAAGCTTTTAAAGAAAACTCTATTGTAAGCGCACTCCTTTTGGGAATGCGTGCAGGTGTGGCTGCCGTAATAATAGATGTAATAATAAAAATGACAAAGGATATTATAAAAAGCAAAAACAATGTTTCTATAGCAATTATGGTTATTGCTTTAATTGCAGCCGTGATTTTTGACATAAATGCTGCCTTGATAATAGTTATAAGCGGGGCTTTCGGAGGATTCTACTATAACTTCGTCAGAAAGGCAGGTGAAAGTCAATGATATATTTAGAAATATTCGTAAGTTTCTTTTATATAGGATTATTCAGCCTGGGCGGTGGTTATGCCGCTCTTCCCTTAATAGAAGGTCAGGTTTTGGATGTGAAAAACTGGCTTACTGTAGCGGAGTTTGCTGATCTGCTGACTATATCACAAATGACACCGGGACCCATAGCAATTAATGCAGCTACATTTGTGGGAACAAAGGTTGCCGGGCTGCCTGGAGCTGTTATTGCAACAATAGGCTGCGTCACACCTTCCTTCATAATAGTATTGACCTTGTCTTACTTTTACTTCAAATATAAAAGACTGTCATCAATTCAGGGAATATTGAAAGGTCTAAGACCGGCAGTGGTATCACTGATAGCATCAGCAGGCCTGTCCATTCTGCTGCTGGCAATATTTAAAACAGAAGGAACATCCATGTTAAATATGAAATTGAGTGATATTAATTTTATTGGAATAATAATGGTGGCAATAAGCGCTTTTATACTTAGAAGGTTTAAACCTGACCCCATAAAGGTAATGCTTGGAACAGGAATAGCCGGGGTTATTATTTATGGATTTCTATAAGACATGCCAAGGGGACGGGGATGCTAATGAGAACAAAAATAACCGTCCCCAGAAAATAACCGTCTCAAAATTAAGGAGAAAAAATGTCTGACAACAAATTTACACACCTGCATTTGCATACGGAATACAGTCTTCTTGACGGAGCCTGCAGAATTAAAGAACTGATTAAAAAGGCAAAAGAGCTGAACATGGATGCCCTGGCAATAACCGACCATGGCAGCATGTACGGAGCAGTTGAGTTCTATAAACAGGCAAAAAAGGAAGGAATTAAGCCTATACTTGGTTTTGAGGCATATATATCCCCCCGCAGAATGACTGACAGGGATCCCCAAGTGGACAAAAATCTCTACCATTTAGTTCTCCTGGCAGAGAATCAGCAGGGCTGGCAAAATTTAATGACCCTTTGCTCCCTGGGATTTGTAGATGGTTACTATTATAAACCAAGAATTGACCATGAAACATTGAGGGTCTACAAGGACGGAATAATTGCACTGAGCGCCTGCTTGGCTGGAGAGGTGCAGGCATATCTGTTGGAAGATAATTATAATGAAGCTCTTAAGGCTGCTTTATTGTATAAGGATATATTCGGAGAAGAGAACTTTTTTCTTGAAATGCAGGACCATGGAATAAATGAGCAAAAAGCTGTGAATGATTACTTGCAGAAGATAAGCAGGGAAACAGGAATAGGGCTGGTTGCGACAAATGATGTTCACTATATAAACAAGGAAGACGCTTATTTTCATGATGTTCTTCTCTGCATTCAAATGCAAAAAACTATAATGGATGAAGACCGGATGAAGTTTCCGTCTGATGAGTTTTATCTCAAATCCTTTGAGGAAATGGCAGGGCTTTTTCCTGCAGCAGCCATAGGAAATACAGCTCAAATTGCAGAAAGATGCAATGTAGACCTTGATTTTAACACAGTCCACCTGCCAGAGTTTAAAGTGCCTGAAGGCTATGAAAAATCAGAATATTTCAGGAAAATATGTCAAGAGGGATTAAGGGAAAGGTATAAAAATATTACGGTAGAAATCCGGCAAAGACTGGAATATGAAATCAGCGTAATAGAGCAGATGGGTTATGTGGATTATTTTCTCATAGTGTGGGATTTTATCAAATATGCAAGGGACAACAAAATTATGGTGGGACCGGGAAGAGGGTCTGCTGCAGGAAGTCTGGTTGCATATTCCATGAAAATTACAAATATTGACCCCTTGAAATACAATTTGATCTTTGAAAGATTTTTAAATCCGGACCGTATAAGCATGCCGGATATTGACGTGGATTTTTGCTACGAGCGCCGTGAAGAGGTTATAGACTATGTTAAAGAAAAGTATGGCCATGAAAGAGTAGCCCAGATAATAACATTCGGTACAATGGCTGCAAGAGGGTCCATAAGAGATGTGGGAAGGGCACTAAACATGCCCTACGGCGAAGTGGATTTCATTGCTAAAAAAATCCCTATGGCCATAGGAATGACAATAAATTCTGCTCTGGAGGT
>JAGOIH010000150.1 GCA_017995755.1 Sedimentibacter sp.
AAATATTCTACGACAACAATATTATATTGAATTATTTATCATATAAAGGTTTTTATGAAAACTAAGGAGGAAAAATGAAAATAGTAGATGCAAGAAAAAAAGCATGCCCTCAACCGGTTATTATGACAAAAAAAGAAGTGGATGGGGGAGCTGAAGAAATTACAGTCATTGTTGACAATGAAACAGCAAAAATTAATGTAACAAAGTTCGGAACTCAGTTAAAATATACAGTAACAACCGAAGACAAAGACGACGGTACTTACATAATTTTAAAGAAAAGCGGTGAAAACAAGGAGCAGACAGAAATAATTTCCGAAATAAAAAATAAGAATACATGTTACTTTATTACAAGCGATAAATTGGGCAAGGGATCGGATGACCTGGGCAGAATACTTATGAAAAGTTTTCTGTACACTTTGTCAGAGACAAAACCATATCCTGATTTCCTTATATTTTTGAATTCAGGAGTTAAGCTCACTACTGAAGGCTCAGAGTCTGTTGATGACCTGATTAAGCTGAAAGAGGGCGGCGTAAAAATTGTTTCATGTGGAACATGTCTGGATTTCTTTGAAATCAAGAGCAAATTAAGGGTAGGCTCTGTTTCAAATATGTATGATATTGTGGATATGATTTCAAGTTCAACCAATACAATTACAATATAAGGAGAGCACCCATGCCTATGAAGTTAAATGTGGGGGATGTTGTAAAATTAAAGAAAAAGCATCCATGCGGCGGTTACGATTGGGAAATACTGAGAATCGGTGCAGATTTTAGAATAAAATGCACTACCTGTGACAGGCAGGTATGGCTTCCAAGGAGCGAAGTGGAAAGAAGGATAACAAAAATAGTATATCAAGCTGACAAACAACCTGACAATGAACCATCTGACCGGAAATAAATATATTGACATGAAGGGAAAAATAATATAGTATAAGTTGAAGTTAAACCTTTAATCTGGCACAGAGAGGCTGGGAAGGAAACATATGAGAGCTTTTATCAGGTCTTCCTTTGCTGTGTGCAAGGAAGACTTTTGTATGCCCTAACCCCATTTATTAGAGGAATGGGGACACACCTCTACTATCGGATTAGCCTTTGGAGTAAGAGGAATGTCCCCGCATATGATTTTCCGAAAAATGGCGGTAGGTCAACCGCAACGAATTCCCAAAATATGCGACAAAATATGCATGGGGGCACACCTCCACTACGCTGATTGAGGAAAGTCCACAGATAAGTATTTTTGGTGAATGAGACTGCGTATGCCCTAACAAGGGAAAACACTTTAAGCTAGTCCCGAGAGGCTAAAAAGGAGGAAACACATGTTAAAAGGCAGAAGTATAATCGAACCGATGGATTTATCACTTGAGGAGCTTGATGAAATACTGAATTTAGCAAACGAAATAATTCAAAATCCTGCTTCTTATGCAGATGTGTGCAAGGGAAAAGTACTTGCTACATTATTTTATGAACCCAGTACAAGAACAAGGCTAAGCTTTGAATCAGCAATGTTAAGGCTGGGGGGAAGTGTTACAGGCTTTTCGTCAGCAGAATCAAGCTCTGCAGCAAAGGGAGAAAGTGTTGCAGACACAATAAGAACCGTGGCATGTTATGCAGATATAGCAGCAATGCGCCATCCAAAAGAAGGCGCTCCCATGGTGGCTGCAATGAAAGCAAACATACCTGTTATAAACGCAGGTGACGGTGGACACCAGCATCCAACCCAAACACTTACAGACCTGCTTACTATTAAGACATTAAAAGGAAAATTAAATGATTTTACCATAGGTCTCTGCGGAGATTTAAAATTCGGACGGACGGTTCATTCCCTGATAAAAGCTTTGTCAAGATACGAAAACGTTAAATTTGTTTTGATATCGCCTGATGAATTAAAAATACCGGATTATATAAGAGAAGAAATTTTAATAAAAAACAATATCGAGTTTACAGAAGTAGAAAGACTCGATAATGTAATAGGCCAGTTAGATGTTCTTTATATGACAAGAGTTCAAAAAGAAAGATTTTTCAATGAAGCTGACTATATAAGATTAAAAGACAGCTATATTGTGGACAATAAAAAAATGGCAAATGCCAAAAAAGATATGATTCTTATGCATCCCCTTCCCAGGGTGAATGAAATATCAGTGGAAGTTGACGATGATCCCAGAGCGGCATACTTTACACAAACTAAGTGCGGAATGTATATAAGGATGGCTTTAATTATGAAATTATTGGGGGTGGAATAATGCTTAATATTGATAGTGTAGAAAAGGGATTGGTAATTGACCATATCAAGGCTGGCAAGGCTATGGAAATATATCACTATTTGAATCTTGACAAGATGGACTGCAGTGTTGCCATAATTAAAAATGCAAAAAGCAAAAAATACGGGAAAAAGGATATAATAAAGGTAGAAAATAACATAGATATGGACCTTAAAGTGCTTGGTTTTATTGACCCGAACATAACAATCAATGTTATTGATAATTCAGTAATAATAGAAAAAATTAATCTGGAACTGCCTCAGGAAGTCGTAAATGTTGTTAAATGCAAAAATCCAAGATGCATAACTTCAGTTGAGCAGGAAATAGTTCATAAATTCAGACTTACTGACAGAGAAAAGAAAATATACAGGTGTGTATACTGCGATACGGCTTATGACAAGAAGTAACCGCAAAAAAACGGAGAAAACAATGAAGGTTTTACTTGCCCCTGTTTATGAAAACAAACAAATTTCCAATAATATATACAGACTTTCGGCAGAATTTGAATCTGAAATGAAGCCGGGACAATTTTTTATGCTTAAAACAACCGACAATTCATTCCTTCTTCCAAGACCTGTAAGTATTAATGACGTAAATGGAAAACTTGTTTCATTCCTATACAGAATTGAAGGACAAGGGACTAAAAGAATAAGCAGCCTGCGAAAAAATGACCAGCTTCAGTTATTCGGTCCCCTGGGTAATGGCTTTGAGCCTGATAAACTGAAAGGAAAAACTGCAGTAATAGGCGGAGGGATTGGAATTGCACCACTCTTGTATTTGTGTAAAACTTTAGGAAAAAATGCAGATGTATATTTAGGGTACAGGGATTTGGATAATATGTATATAACTGATGAATTTAAATCCTTTGCCGCAGCCTGTGTTATTGTAACAGAGGATGGCAGCTTTGGCGAAAAAGGATTCGTGACGGATTATGTTCCCTTTGAAAAATACGATGTTGTTGCAGCCTGCGGACCTGAAATAATGATGAAGAGGGTTGCAGCTATATGCAGGGATAAAAACATCAAATGCTATCTTTCACTGGAAAGGCGGATGGCATGCGGTATGGGGGCCTGTTTGGGATGCACTGTAAAAACAAAGACAGGAAACAAAAGGGCATGCAGGGAAGGTCCTGTATTCGACAGTGAAGAATTATTATAGGTGAGTATTATGGCAAATTTAGAAACAAATGCAATGGGTTTTAAGTTTAAAAATCCAATATTGTCGGCTTCCGGCACCTTTGGTTTCGGTGAGGAATTTTCTCAAATTTATGATATTTCCATTCTTGGGGGAATTTGCAGCAAAGGCCTGACGTTAGCTCCAAGGAGCGGCAATGAGGGAATAAGGCTGTGGGAAACCCCCATGGGGCTGATGAACAGCATTGGTCTTGAAAACCCGGGAGTTGACAAATTCATAAGCGAAGAGCTTCCAAGAATGAAAATGTACGATACTATTATTTTTGCAAACCTGGGGGGACACTGTGAACAGGATTATTTTGAAGGTATATATAAACTAAATGATACAAACGTGGATGGAGTTGAGCTTAATATTTCCTGCCCAAATGTCAAGAGCGGAGGTATGGCCTTTGGAGTGAAATCTTCGGTCGCCTATGAAATAGTGTCAAAGGTACGAAAAATATGTAAAAAACCCATCATGGTCAAGTTATCGCCAAATGCAGAAAATATTCCGGACATGGCCACAGCCTGTGAAGCTGCCGGAGCAGATGCAATTTCCTTAATAAACACGGTTCAAGCCATGGCAGTGGATATAAAAAATAGAAAAGCTGTATTTGACAATATTTATGCCGGACTTTC
>JAGOIH010000023.1 GCA_017995755.1 Sedimentibacter sp.
AAATAAATAAGGGGCGGAAAAAATAATGAGCAAAGAAGTTTTTTTGTTGATTTTAATAGCTGTTTTATGTGTAGTGTTAATATATGTAGCAAAAAAGAAAACCAAATATTTTGGTCCCATGCTTGCTATATTATTTTTTGTTGTTTCAATTTTTATAGTCATAGTCTCTATGAATATGACCTCATCAAAGCTAATACTATTCATTATTTTCATAATAGCAAACATTCCTACAGCCATGCACTTAGTGATATATTTTAAATATAATCGTGAAAAATAATTTTTTTTCGGGGACGGTTCTTTTCATTCTGGGGACGGTTCTTTTTATTCTCAACAATAAATAATTTTTTTGGTGTTTGTTATCCGTTTGTGTAATAGAAGCAGATTATTACAAGAAAAATGTAAACAATTGAAATATATTGTAACATATGGTAAAATTATGCAAGACTTATTAATATGTTGAAATTAACTTAATGATATGAATGAAATGAAGTTAATATAGAATAAACAAAATCAGAATTTATTTTAGAGGAGTTAGTGTTGAAAAAATATAAAGTATGGGGACTTTTGGTGTTATGTGTTTTATTTTGGGCAGGTAATTATATTTTCGGCTCCCTGGTTGTTACAGAATTGACACCGGTGGGGTTAACATTCATAAGATGGTTGTTTGCATCTGTTATACTGATAGCGGTTGGGCACAAAATCGAAAAACCCAGTTGGAAAGAGGTTTACAAACAGTGGCCTAAAATGGTGGGGCTATCATTGTTTGGCATAATAGGCTATAATGTGCTCTTGTACTATGCGTTTTATTATACATCGCCCCTTAATGCCGCTCTGGTCAATTCCTTCAATCCCGGTTTTATTGCCGTTGTTTCAGCCTTATATTTAAAAGAAAAAATCACAAAACATCACATTGTCGGGCTTGTTATTTCATTCCTGGGTGTATTGATTGTTTTAACCAAGGGAAATTTGATGCAGGCATTTACAATGAAATATAATACTGGAGATTTTCTTATAATAGTTGCTGTAATTTCGTGGACAGTATACTCGTTAATAGGGAAAAAAGTCACAACTGTTCCTCCCATTACATCTACAGGTGTTTCCGGTCTTATTGCGGCAATAATACTTCTTCCATTTGCAATGAACAATGGAGTTGATTACTTAAATATCAGCCCCCTGGCATTTACTGCCGTCATATATATTATTCTGTTTCCGTCAATGTTATCCTTTGTTTTCTGGAATATAGGAGTCAGAGAAATCGGTGCTGTTAAAGCAGGTATATTCATGAATTTAAACCCTGTCTTTACTGCATTTATAAGCTTTGCAATGGGGCAGGAAATAACATGGGTACAAATAACAGGGGGACTCCTGGTGTTTGCGGGAGTATATATTACTACTGCTTTTAAAGGCAATACTATTAGGTAAAAATGAGGAGACAAATATGGACAAGGGATATGTTCAAATATATACTGGCAACGGGAAAGGGAAAACAACTGCCGCCTTCGGGCTTGCCTTAAGAGCAGCCATGTCAGGCAAAAAAGTTTTCATCGGTCAATTTGTTAAGAACATGAAATATAATGAAACAAGGATTGAAAATTACTTGGATAATATCCAAATAAAACAATTTGGCAGAGGCTGCTTCATATATGAAAAACCTGAAGATGCTGACAAAGAAGCAGCAAAGAAGGGATTAGATGAATGCGGAGAGATTTTAGCAGGCGGAGAATATGACCTGGTAATTCTTGATGAAATAAATATAGCACTTTATTACAAGCTGTTTGAAGTATCGGATGTAATAAATGTTTTATACAATAAGGCTGAAAAAGCAGAGGTTGTCCTTACCGGCAGGTATGCACCTCAAGAGTTGATTGATATGGCTGATTTGGTAACCGAAATGGTTGAAATAAAGCATTATTACAGTCAGGGTGTATTGTCCCGGGACGGAATTGACTGTTAAAATGCTATTTTTTTATTGCCTTTGTTGCATAAAAAGTGGGCGCATTCAATTCATGGAGAAGTCCCGTACCGTTTATATCTTCATAAATATCTTCAAGAATAAAACCTGCTTTTAGTTGTCCGCCTATTTGCTCTTCAATAGAATGAGAAAATTGAATTCCCCAGTTATTTTCTATTGAAAACTGATAAAGCCGTTCATCCTTCAGTGGATTAAAGGGCAGTTTGCATACCGGTTTTGTTTCATCATCATCGAAAATAAAATTAATCCCGTTATCTAATCCAGCCAATAATATTCCGCCTTTTTTCAATACTCTGTAGCATTCTTTCCAAACAGGAAGAACATCTTCGATATAGCAATTAGATACGGGATGAAATATCAAATCAAATGTTTCATCCTCAAAGGGCAGGGGTTTTGTCATATCAGCCCTTACAGTCTTTATTTCATAATTTTCTCTTTCAGCAACCTCTATTTCACTTGCAATTTGTTTCTCAGAGTAATCCAGTACAGTACATTTTGCACCCAGTGCAGTGAAAATCGGCATCTGCTGGCCGCCTCCGGAAGCAAGTCCTAGAATCTTCGAATCTTTCATTTCACAAAACCATTCCTTCGGTACCGGCTTAGTTGGTGTTAGTAAGACAAACCAGTCATTATTTTTTGCCTTTTCATATATTTCATGGCTGACAGGCTTACCCCATTCCCATCCTTCATCAATCCACTTGTCAAAAAATTTTGAGTTTACATCCGTATATTTAAATTTTGGGGATGATTCCTTTTCTTCTTCAAATTCTTGTTTTGATATCTTCATAATATTATCCCTTTGCTTTATATTTCTTTGTTGATTCTATACCATGGGCTATCTTGACATAATACCGCCTCCCGGTACATTGTGTTCATATTGTACCAAGTCGTCTTATAGAAATCAACATTCATTTAACCAAAAAAATATTGACAAAGTTGATATAATGTATATAATGGATATATACAATGTTGATGGAGTTGAAAATGAATATAATAATAAGCAATTCAAGCAGCCAACCTATTTATGAACAGATTGTTTCTCAGATAAAATCTCTCATTATTACAGGTGAATTGAATGAAGGAGAAGCACTGCCTTCAATGAGGCTTCTGGCAAGGGAGCTGAGAATCAGTGTGATTACAACAAAGCGGGCATATGATGAACTCGAAAGAGAAGGGTTTATTGTTTCATTTACCGGCAAAGGGAGCTTTGTTGCAGGCAAGAATATAGGTTTGATAAAAGAGCAGCTGCTGAAGTCAATAGAAAACCATATGCAGGAAATAGTCAAGCTGTCCGGGAATTGCGGTATAGAGTTAAATGAATTGATTGAAATGATGAAATTGATTTATGAAGGAGAATAAAATGGAATATGCATTAAGGTTGGAAAATGTAACAAAGGAATATAAGAATTTTAAATTAGACCATATTAATATTGCTCTACCCAAGGGATGTATAATGGGTTTTATTGGAGAAAACGGTGCCGGAAAAACTACCGCTATAAAACTTATATTAGATTTAATCAACCGTGATGATGGGAAAATTACAATATTAGGCAAAGACAACAGGACAGAAATGAATGCCATTAAGGAGAATATTGGAGTTGTACTGGATGAATCAAGTTTTCCTGAGAATTTAAATGCTGCTGAAATTAATCATATATTAAAAAAAATATATAAAACCTGGGATGAGAATAAGTTTTTTAGCTTTCTTGATAAATTTTCAATATCACATAATAAAAGTGTTAAGGATTATTCAAGGGGAATGAAAATGAAACTTTCAATAGCCGTTTCATTGTCCCATGATTCAAAAATTCTGATTTTGGATGAAGCAACAAGCGGTTTGGATCCTATTATAAGGGAAGAAATTCTCGATACGTTTTTAGAGTTTATACAGGATGAATCCAATTCCATATTTGTTTCCTCTCACATTATAAGTGATTTGGAAAAAATCTGCGATTATATTACATTTATTCACAAAGGGAAAATAATATTTTCAGAAGCGAAGGATGATTTATTATACGATTATGGTATTTTAAAATGCTCGGTAGAAGAGTTCGAAAACATAGATAAAAGCATTGTTAAAGGAATGAGAAAAAATAAATTCGGAATTGAAGCTTTAATACTTAAGAATGAAATTAGCGGAAATTATATAGTTGATAAAGCTTCTATAGAAGATATAATGATATTTATTATAAAGGAGCAAGTATAATGACTGGACTTATTTTAAAGGATTTATTAAACTTGAAGAAACAAGCAAAGGTATACTTAATACTGGTAATATTTTATTTTGTTTATGGTGCTGTCTTTGAGAATTCTTCCATGTTCAGCTCTATGATGACGATGGTAGCCGTAATGATACCAATAACAGCAATGTCTTATGATGAAAGAAGCAAATGGGACAGATATGCACTTACCTTGCCTATATCAAGAGTAGGTATTGTAGTAAGCAGATATTTGCTAGGCGTGATTTTTATAGTAATAGCTTTTGTTTTATCTATGTTAGTTAATTTGGTTTTTTCGAAGATGTATTCTACTGAAAGTATATTGATTAATTTAGCGGCATTATCTGCCGGAATAACAGTTATGTCAGTCATATTTCCATTATTGTTTAAATACGGGGTGGAAAAAGGGCGAATTCTTATGATGTTAGTGTTTTTCGCACCAATTGCAATATTGATGATTGTATCTAAACTTGGGGTTCCAATGCCTGATGAGGAAACAATTAAATCATTTATATATTTATCACCCTTTATTGCAGCAGTAATATTTTTAATATCATTTTATATTTCATTGTCGATATATAAGAAAAAAGAATTTTAGTATGTTATAAAAGGAGGAAATTTATGTCAAGGTATTTCATAGAAGAGATAGAGAGGCTGCCTCTGGCAGATATACCAATAAGAGGGGTGTCTGCATATCTTTCCCAAGGAGTAAATCATCAGATAATTTTCATGGAATTTGATGAAGACGCAGACCTGCCGGAACATAGTCATGAAAGCCAGTATGGGATTGTACTGGAAGGAAAGATAGAACTGGTTATTAACGGAGTTAAGAATGAATATGTTAAAGGAGACAGGTACTATATTCCTGCAGGAGTAAGTCATTACGGCAAAATATATGCAGGGTACGCAGATATCACTTTTTTCAATGAAAAAAACCGATATAGAGAACTAACACCATAGTTTTATAATCATTAATTAATATTTCATGATGAGAAAGGAAATAGGATGAAAAAAATTGATACAATAATATTTGATTTGGACGGTACATTGCTTAACACACTTGAAGACATAGCAGATGGTGTTAATTATATTTTGAAGAAATACGGCTATCCAAAAAGAACCTGTAAAGAGATAAAATGTTTTGTAGGTAACGGGGCTGCAAGGCTTTTAGAGCAGGCTTTGCCGGATGGACTAAGTACCCGGAACTTTGGAAGCATACTCGAAGAATATAAAAAGTATTATTTAGATCATAATAATATAAAAACATCACCCTATGAAGGTATTATGGATTTGCTGGAGGAATTGTCAGTAAGAAAGTACAAGCTGGCAATAGTATCCAACAAAAATGATAAGAATGTTAAAAGCCTGAATAAAATATATTTTGAGGATTATATTAAAACGGCAATTGGGCAATCAGACAACATTAACAGGAAACCTGCACCTGATATGGTCTATAAAGCCATTGATGAATTAAGTGCGGATAAAGAAAGAACTGTTTACATTGGAGACTCTGAGGTAGATATCCTGACTGCAAAAAATGCAAACATGCACTGTGTTTGTGTTACTTGGGGATTCAGGGACAAAGAGTTTCTTAAAGATCAGGGAGCTGAGTATTTAATTGATGAACCCCATGAGCTGCTCGAATTTTTAGGCGGATTCTCTGTGCCTGAAGAAGCTAAATGACAGGGGGATAACAGGGGACGGGGGTATTGTAATCTTTAAAACGTTAATGACAAGAGGATGGGTTTATTGTCTTCATTTGAAAACAAAAAGAAATATCCCGGAAATTATGCTGGAAGGAGCCCCAATATGAATGATAAAATATATGAATTTGATGCGGTTATTTTGAAGGTTCCGGATATTGACGGTGCTTATATAGAATTCCCCTATGATGTGAGAAAGGAATTCGGAAAAGGAAGAGTAAAGGTGCTGGCAGCCTTTGATGGCGAGCCGTATGAAGGAAGCTTAGTTAGGATGGGAACTCCAGGTCACATAATAGGCATTAGAAAAGATATACGTGCAAAAATCAATAAACAGCCAGGGGATACAATTCATGTGACAATCAGGGAAAGATAGTATTGGAACTATTTGTTAATAAATAACGTCTACTTGCATAGATAGAAAATATAAAATTAGTAAAAGTGAGACAGTTAAGATACGTCCACGCTGTCCCGCTGTCAGGAGGTTTATTTTGAATATTAAAAAGTTTTTGGTTTTGTTGCTGTGTATTTTTTTACTTGCTTCCTGCTCTTACAATAATGTACCGGAAGAGCCGGAACCGATAGAAGTAGAACCCGGAATTATTGAAGTCAATATACCCCCGGCATGGAACATGAATATGGAAGAAATCAATGTGGATGTACCTTTCAGCGTTCCTGATGTTACCCCTCTTGTTGAGAAATATTACGTAGATGAAAATTTGTCTAACCTGGTGAATTCAGGACAATATACAGGATTTACAAAAAACCAGATTAAGTCAATTTATGAAGATGGTTTTGTAGTACTTAAACCAAGCTGTGATTATTTGAAAATGCACCATATATATGAATATCCCATGTACAAGGAATCTCCTGTATTTATAACAGTGGACTCCGCCCTTCATATATACCATATTTATTACAGCAATTCCTTGAAGCTCCTTGAAGTATCTTCCCTCTATGACAAACTGGAATCTCTCACAAAAAACATGCTTGACGAAAGCTTAAAAGCATACAATAATCCTGAATATGCAGATTTAAAGGCCGAATTGAAATTTGTTTCAGCGTATTTTTTAACCGGTGCAAAATTGATAGGCGCAGGCGTTGAAGGTCTTGAAATTCCTTATGAAGTAGCAGCCTTGGCTGGTGATGAGATAAAGCTTATTGAGGAGGCCTTTGATTTTGCCAATTCGCCCATATTCGGAAAAGACTTGGATTATTCACAGTTTACTGTGAGAGGCCATTATACCGGAAATGAAAAGCTCGAAAAATATTTTAAAACAATGATGTGGTACGGCATAAGCGGATTCCCGGTTTTTGATGAAACAAAAGAAGATCCAGTGCTGGATATGGACAGCCTGACAAAATCAATGATCATTACTTGTCTGGCTTTAGAAAATGAGAAAAATTTTACTGATTTCGAAAACATTTATACAACCACAGCACTTTATACAGGCATTTCGGATGATTTGGGAATTTTTGAGATGAGAGATTTAATAACAAAGGTATACGGCCAGGCGCCGGATTTGAATGTATTTAAGGATGATTCCTATCAGGATAAGCTTTTGGAAGAAGCACTTCTTTTGCCTGAGCCAAAAATACAACCTAAATATACTTTAGTCAGCACACCTGCAGGCAGGCAGTTCAGGTTCATGGGGCAAAGATACTCCTTTGATGCAGAAGTAATGCAGAACCTTATAGAACCCATATTAAGACCGGTACCCTCAGGGCTTGATGTGGCGGCATCCTTTGGCAGTACAAGAGCGGAAGAGATTTTGGATACATATTACAAGCCAAAGGAAGAATGGGATAAGTACGAAGAAAATTTGAACGAGATGCGGGAAAAGCAGACAGAAATAACAGAGGATGAATGGAAGTCAGACTTATACAAGGGATGGCTGTGGTCTATTAAATCTTCAGCTGTATCTTATGAGGATAGAGAAGGCATGCCCTTTTTCATGAGGAATGAAAAATGGACCGATAAAAATATTCATACAGCCCTTGGCAGCTATGCCGAATTAAAACACGACAGCATATTGTACATGAAGCAGTCCGGCGCCGAAATGGGGGGAGGAGTAGAAGCTACAATACCATATAATTACGTGGAGCCAAATGTGGAAGTATACGCAAAGCTCAAGTGGCTTGCAGAAAACACGAAAGAACAGCTGGCAGCAAGAAATATGCTTAAGGACGACATCGGCCGGACATTAGATCAAATAATCGAAATCCAGGATACACTATTAAATGTATCAATTAAAGAGCTTACGAATCAAAGCATTACTGAGGAAGAAAATTTAGCACTCTACAGGTACGGAGGAATAATTGACAACCTTGTTCAGATTTTACAGATGAACCTTAGGAGGAACGAAGTTGATACAAGCAATGACTACACTACAGCTCTAATAGCTGATGTTTCCACAATTGCACCTAACAACATGTTTCCAAAGGGATCTTATTTGGAATTAGGAAACGGTCTTCCCTGTGAAATTTATGTGGTATGCCAGACTAACGGCAATACATATCTTGCAAAGGGAGCCTTGTTCAACTATTACGAATTTATTTCGGACAAAAGACTTACTGACCAGGAATGGCAGACAATGGTAGGAGTTAAAAAAGTAGCCATGGTTGAAGACAAGGAAAGCAATAAATATGTACCAATGGATATATATGACGAAGCAGGCAATAAGCTTATAGGTGAAGACACATTTTATTTTGAGGATATCATAATTACAGGTCCCTCAGAAAATATGGTTGATAAACCTGCCTGGACAGAATCCTTCATATCGCCGGAAGAAAACAATATAACCATAAATGACATGGAGATTTATTGGGAGTAAAATGAAAAAAATATTAATAGTATTGCTTATATTAATAGGGGCTGTCGGTATATTCTACAGACAGCCCGAATACTACCAAAAAGGTCATATAAGAATAGAACAAAATATATATGACTTATATGAAAAAGACAATTATTTATATATTAAAACAGATAAGGTATTCAAGAAGCTCATTTATGAAGAGCTGATTGACCATAGAATATACAATATAGATTCAGATGAGAATGATGAAATTCTGGTAATCAACAGGCATGCAACTGAAGAACAGGGCAGTGATTTCATAATATATGACATTGAAGAAGGGAATGGCTCAATGAAAGCCAAAGAAATTTACAGACAGGATTTTTCTGATATAAAACCCTGGAAAGTCGATGCCTGTAATTTGGATAATGACGGAGAAACGGATATATTTATCGGTGTACATAAGGATACCGTATTTTATAAGGATGTAAGAAACAGACCCTTCTTTTATTCATGGGATGGAGAGGGGCTGAACAAGAAGTGGCTGGGTTCATTTTTCACTGACTGGGACCTGGTTGATATTGCGTTTGGAGATTATTTTAATTTAGGCTATGACCTGGCTGCGGTTTTAGAAAAAAATAATGATTCTTACAGAATCGGGTATTATAAATTTGTTGGATTTGGCTTTATTAATATGGATACCGAAGAAATTTATACAAATGTAAAGAGTATTGAAACCGTAAGAGACGGGGGAATAGATACTTTGGTACTGAATTAGTTTTTAGGGATGGTTCTTTCTGTTCTTAAGAAGGATAAGAACCTCACCAAAATGAAAAGAACTGTCACTATAAATTTACACGAGGAGTGATATTATGATATTGACGGAAGAACAGAAAAATCATTATAAAAGACACATAATAGTACCTGAAATAGGGGAAGAAGGCCAGAAAAAGCTTCTTGATTCAACTGTCTTTGTATATTGCGAAAATACAGACAGTTTAAGACCCCTGGCATATTATCTTGCGGCACTGGGAACGGGAAGAATATTTTGTTGCCTTAAAGACAAAGGAGATGGAGATTCCTTATTTGCTGAGGTAATTGATTTAAACAGTGATACAAAAATTGATTATCTCAATAACGAGACCAGAAAGAGCCATCCCCAAAATCGCCAAAATCGAAATTCTGAGAACGAAAAGAACCGTCCCCAAAATTACAGGATAGTGCTGGGCAGCTTGAGTTTTATAAAAAGCCTGGCGGCTGAATTATCAAGTGAAGATTTTATACCAACCATTGTTTCGGTTAACGGTGAATGGAGGGGGACGCTTCAATCTTTTCAAAACGAAGACCTTTTTAAGAATTTTATGGACGCGTTAAAAACAGAAAATGCTGAGTACAAAACAAGCACAAATAATAATACAAAAATCAAAAGCCCGGTTCTTTTAGCCAATGCATTATCTGCAGTTCTTTGTACCATAGAGGGTGTTAAGCTTTGTCTTGGTATAGGCAGCATAAAAGGGGATATGCTCTGCTATGATTTATTGAGCATGGAATTCTCTCAAACAAAAAGTACTGTTAACCTTTTTGAATTTCTAAATGAAGCATACACTTTTGACTTAAAAAAATTATCCAATGCAAGAGTCCTGATCGCAGGTGTGGGTGGATTAGGATGCCCGGCAGCTTACGGCGTGGCAATTTCCGGTGTTAATACCTTAGGGCTGCTTGATTTTGACGAAGTGGAAATGAGCAATTTAAACAGGCAGATACTCCATTCCTTTTCACGTATAGGCATGCCCAAGGCAGACTCCGCAAAATTTATTTTAAAAAAGCTAAATCCGGATATTAATATTAAAACTTATAAAACGGAATTGACAAATGATAATGCAGAAGAAATATTTTCTCAATACGATCTGGTTATTGCAGCAGTTGACAACATACCCGCAAGATATCTGATAAATGACACCTGTCTTTCATTAAATAAACCTTTTTCGGAAGCAGGAGTTTTAAGACTGGACGGCACCGCGACAACAATTGTTCCTTATATAGGCCATTGCTACAGATGCCTGTATCCCGATGTGGACAGCAGTAAATTGGCAGGCGATAACGGAGTGCTTGGTCCTGTTCCCGGAGTCATGGGTTTAATCCAGGCTACAGAAGCCGTGAAAGTATTAGCCGGACTTGGAAAATCATTAAAGAATAAAATACTTTTGTTTGATTCTCTGGAAATGGATTTTAACATAATTGACATTGAAAGAAATCCTCAATGCCCATCCTGCTCCAGATAAAAATGAAAAATTTTTCAAGATTTAAAAATATTTACCTCCTTACAATTTTGTTTTTAATTTTATTTTGGATATACTATTAAAAATAATTCAACTTGGAGGTGACTATAAAAATTGAAAAAATTATTAATTATTTTTTGTGCACTAATGCTTGTGGTGACTGCATGTGGACGGGCAGATGAAAATTTAAACGAGGATGATAATAATAAGCCTATTGAAAATTCTATTAAGGACAATAACACCGGAGCAAATGCAAATAATAATACTTTTGACGCCGGCGAAAAAACATTGGTAGGGAAAGGGCAAGGATACGGAGGAGAAATAACCGTAGCAGTAACTGTTAACGGAGAGGATATAGTTTCAGTTGAAGCTGTGGGTAAAGATGAAACTGAAGGAGTAGGCTCTTTGGCAATAGAAGAGCTGCCTGATAAAATAGCTCAGGCAAATTCAACTGATGTAGATGATATATCAGGTGCAACAAAAACCAGCCAGGGGATTAAGCAGGCTGTCGACAATGCAATACAAAAGAACATACAGTCAAAACAATAGTTCAATATGTAAAAACCAGCCTGCAGGCGCCTGCAGGCTGGTTTTAATCATATAAGGAGGATAAAATCAATGATGTGGATGACTCTTTGATAGCATCGATTTTATGAAGTTCGTCTTGAATAGCCTTTAATCCCGTAGGTGCACTGCATCTTACCTTCATAAGAATGCACCAGGTTCCTGTGACAATATGGCATTCTTCTATTACCAGGTCAGGAACAACCAGGTTTTTCAGCTGCTCCATGAGTTTATCATAGTCAGCTGTCCTTACTCTTAATGAAATAACGGCAAAAGTGGTAAAACCAAGTTTTGACCAGTCAATATTTGCCTTATAGCCTGTGATAATACCCTGATCTTCTAATTTTGCAACTCTGTTGTGTATTGCCGGTCTTGATAAATTTAATCTTTTTGAGAGTTCTTCGTGAGAAATTCTCCCTTCTTTTTCCATATTACGGATAATCTGCATGTCTAAGGAATCCATAAGCACCTCGTGTCTTATCGTAAATTTTTAAAAAAAATAGAAACTATTAAACTATAATATAGCATTGATATATGCAACCTGTAAACAATTATTTGATATAAATTTGTGAAATAATTGTAATACAATGCAGATTTAAATATTAAAAAGAATATATAGCATTAATTTTGGCAAATATATAATAGATACTTATTATTATATGGAGGAACAAAATGAAAAATAAATCACCATTGCTGGTAATAATATGCTTATTTATACTAATGGCAGGATGTTCAGCAAACAACAACAATTTGGGGAATAATACAATACCCGGAAAAGAAGAAGAAGAATACGGGAAGTATTCACACAGTGGAAGAATTGTAAAAATCGATAACAACGGATATCAGGTTAAAAATGATGAAGGAGTGAACTTTTTCAATGTTGGTGAAAAAAGTTTAAACAACTTTTACGTAGGCGAATATGTAAGGTTGAATTCTTTGGACGGAAAAATTTATGATGCGGCTTTAGACGAAAAGTATGATTATACTTCTGTATTTAATACAGCTGATTTTTTGGATGAGGCAAATAAACTGGAATTGAAGGTCGTAGACATATCAAGGGATATAACAGGGGCAATGAGGATTTCTGGCAGGGCATCAGACAACAGAGAATATGACATAGCTGCAGGTGCTGATACAGTAACAAACTTTGCGCACTCAACATTAAAGGTAAATGACGAAATTTCCGTGTATTCCAAAGATATTTCCGGCAGTATGCCTGCAGTTGTTGAGGCGCAGGCTGTTTTAAAGAATGAAACGCAGGCTATTTTAAAGAACGCTGATTGACAAAATAAATATGATAGTTTACAATATAGACGAAATCAGCCTAAAGAAAATTTGATATTAAGAGGTAAGTTTTGGCACCTTAGAAGCTGGAATTTACCTTTATTTTTAATGGGAGGCAGCAATGGATAAGGTTATAATAACGGGAAATTCTTTGACATTAGAAGAAGTAAATGCTGTTTGCAGAAATTATGAAAAGGTGGAATTGTCAAATCTTGCAGTTGAAAAGATTTTGGAGTCAAGGAAGGTTGTTGATGACTTTGTGGACAATGAAGATGTGGTATACGGCATTACAACAGGCTTCGGAAAATTCAGCGATGTAACAATATCAAAGGAAGAATCAAAAACGCTCCAGAAAAACTTGATAATAACTCATGCGGTAGGTGCGGGGAAACCATTTGATACAGAAATTGTAAGAGGAATAATGCTGCTTAGAATAAATAATCTGGCAAAAGGTTATTCGGGCGCCAGGCTTGAAACAATACAAACAATGATAGTGATGCTTAACAAAAAAGTTCATCCTGTCGTACCGGAAAAAGGCTCACTGGGTGCAAGCGGAGATTTAGCACCCTTATCCCACATGGTACTGCCTATGATTGGACTTGGACAGGCAGAATACAAGGGAGAAATACTAACAGGCCAAGAAGCTATGGAAAAGTCGGGAATACCTGTAATACAGCTTACAGCCAAGGAAGGGCTTGCCCTTATTAACGGGACACAGGTTATGTCTGCCGTTGGGGCTCTGACTGTCTATGATTCCCTTAATATTTTAAAAGTGGCGGATATTGCAGCAGCCCTAAGCTTTGAAGCTCAAAACGGAATAATTGATGCACTGGATAAAAGACTCCATGATGTTCGTCCTCACAAGGGGCAGATTGATACTGCGAGAATAATGAAGGAGCTTTTGACCGGCAGCAAAATGACAAGCAGACAGGGACAAATCAGAGTCCAGGATGCCTATTCTCTGAGATGTGTTCCCCAGGTCCACGGAGCAAGCAAGGATGCAATAAATTATGTAAAGGAAAAAGTGGAAATAGAAATAAATTCGGTTACAGACAATCCCATAATATTTCCGGAAACAAAGGAAGGTATTTCAGGAGGAAACTTCCACGGCCAGCCTATGGCACTTTGTTTTGACTTTTTGGGGATTGCCCTTTCAGAACTTGCCGATATTTCCGAAAGAAGAATTGAAAGGCTTGTAAATCCAACGCTCAGCGGACTGCCTGCATTTTTGGTGGAACATGGGGGATTGAACTCAGGATTTATGATTATTCAGTATTCTGCAGCAGCATTGGTTTCAGAAAATAAAATATTAGCCCATCCTGCCTCTGTTGACAGCATACCATCCTCTGCAAATCAGGAAGACCATGTTTCAATGGGGACTATCGCTGCAAGAAAGGCAAGAGAAATTATGGAAAATGTACGAAGGGTTCTGGCTATGGAAATAATGTGCGCATGCCAGGGAATAGACCTTAGAGGAAATAAGGGGCTGGGGGCAGGAACAAAGCCGGTTTATGAAAAAGTAAGAAAAGCTGTCCCCATGCTGAAAGAAGACAGACCTCTTTATGAGGATATCAATAAATGTGAAGAATTAATTATAAAGGGGACAATTACAGAAATCGGCGAATGAGACCGCAGGATTCCATGGTTATTTACGCAGCGAATTTATGGCAGGGGCAGCCCTGCTATTTTTTATTGAATAATACAAGCCGGAGTGTTATAATTAAATAAAATAAAAAATTTGTGGAACAATTTATAAAATGTAACGTCTAATATATAACCGAACGGGGTGGAACAAAGATGAACAACCATGAAAGGCGGCTTATAGAGGAAAGTCGGAAAGGCAATATTGATGCTTTTGAAGAGCTTATAAAGGACTACAAAAAAAGTGCCTACAACATAGCTCTTCGTGTAATGAGAAATGTTGAAGACGCAGAAGATGCTTCACAGGAAGCACTAATAAAAATATTTAAAAATATAAGCAGTTTTAATATGGACTCCACATTTAAAGTATGGATGTACAGGATAGTAGTAAACACTTGCCTGGATTTTAAACGTAAAAAAAGTTTAAATGCAATTTCTTTAGATGAGACGTTAGATCTAGGTTCAGGCAGGGAAGTTCAAAGAGAAATTTCTGACGAAACCAGCAATCCGGATGCCTTGGTCGACAGGAATTACAGCACTGGGCTTGTAGATGATGCAATCAATATGCTGGAGGATGATTTTAAAACAATTATAATACTAAGAGATATAAAAGGATTCACCTATGATGAAATATCAGAAATACTAAACTGCAATTTAGGGACTGTGAAATCAAGATTGTCAAGAGCAAGGAAAAGATTAAAAGTACTATTGGAAAAGGAAATGAAGGCTGGCTAACAGCTAAGGTGGTGATAATATGAAATGTGATGAAATAAATGACAGACTGTCATTATATATTGATAATGAATTAAGCCCCGAAGAAATGCGGCAAGTGGAAGAACACCTGCAGTCTTGCGAAATTTGTCAAAAAGAGTATGAAGATTATAAAAATTTAATATCAGTATTGAATGGTTTGCCGGAGGAAGAGCCGCCTGAAGGTTACTGCAAAAGACTTCATAAAAAATTATTGGAGAACAGGCCTCAAGGAAAAGCTAAAAAGCAAACTTCAAAAATAATGAGCCTCAACAGGAGTAAATGGCTGAAATACGGAAGCATTGCCGCTGCATTGGTGCTGGTAATTGCAGTGGCCGGCATAAACAATTTTGGCGGCATGGGGATGAAGGCTAAAAACGAATCTTCATATGATATGTCTACGACGGAAGCACCTGCAGCCCCTCAAGCAATGCCCATGGAACCACAAAATGGAGCAGTAGCTGAAGAATCTATGGGAGGTTATGAAAAAGACTATGACTATACAAGAGACGAAGCTTCTCATAAGGCAGACGATTCTATAATGACGACAAGCGTAATAGACCAAAAAGAAATGAAAATTATCAAGACCGGAACGATTTCTGCTGAAACAGAGGATTATGATACATTTTTAAATGACTTGTCAATAAAAATAAGCTCTGTGGGCGGATTCCTGGAAAGCAACAACACTGAAGTTTACCAGGTCTTTAATGATGAAAAATTAATGTATGGAAGCATAAGAATCAGAGTTCCTCAGGAAAACTTTTATGAACTGGTTGATTATCTGGAAAATGCCATTGAAGTAAAAAGAAAGAATATCAATGAAACAGATGTAACCAAGGATTATTATGAGAAGGACAACAGGGTAAAAAACCTGGAGGTTCAGGAACAGCACTTAAGAGACCTTTTTGAAAAAGCAACAACAGTTGAAGAAATGCTCCTTATAGAAAATGAACTAAGAAGAGTAAGAACCGAGATTGATGCCTTGAATATCAGCTTGAGCGATATAGACGACAGAGCAGCAATGTCAACAATTAACCTGGAAATCCAGGAAGTGATGACTGCAAGCCTTACCTTGAAAACTAAGGACAGCGTATGGGAAAGATCAAGGGATGGTTTTATAAATTCCGTTAACGGAATAATAAGAAGCCTGGAAAATCTGCTTGTTGGAATAGTATCAAGTTTGCCAATATTGATACCTGCAATAATCATATGTATAGTTGGTTTCCTTAAATTAAGAAAGCATTGGAAACGGGAAATTTAACCCCGCTTTTTAAGCCGAATTGAACACACCTATCCCACGGGTGTGTTTTTCTTTTGTAAAATACTGTTTATTGATTCGGATAAGTATGGTATAATGAATACAATCAATAAAGCAACAAATTATGAGAGGGGCAGACTATGGGTCAGAGTATTTCAGATATGCTGGATGATAAAGCAAGAGAACAGATGAACAGCATGATTAAAACAAATAAAACAATCGCCGAGTTAAGGCCGGGAGAAAAAGCAGACGGATTTTATCTGATTAAAAATTTTGAAGTAAAGAAAACTACCAGCGGAAAACAGTATATTGATATTGACCTGGTTGACAAAACCGGCGAAATAAATGCAAAGGTATGGGATTACACAAAGGAAAACGAGAAAACAATCGCAGAAAATACAATTGTAAAGGTAAGAGGAGAAGTTCTGG
Organism: Sedimentibacter sp.; assembly: GCA_017995755.1. Taxonomy (GTDB): domain Bacteria; phylum Bacillota; class Clostridia; order Tissierellales; family Sedimentibacteraceae; genus Sedimentibacter. Next base: position 16,892 of record JAGOIH010000023.1, read on the forward strand.
AATGGAACGGAGCCAGACAGCTTAAGATCAATAAAATACGGGAAAAAAGGGCTGAAGACAATGTGTATATTCAGGAATTAATACCTTCTGCGCCAATCGGTCTTGATGAAATGCTTGAGGCGGTAAGCTCCTATATAAAAAAAATAAAGGATATAGAAATCAGAACATTAACAGATAACATACTTAAAAAATATGAAAATAAATTGTATTATTACCCTGCTGCTAAAAGAAACCACCATTCATACAGGGGAGGTCTTTTGTACCATAACCTGAGGATGCTTCAGACCGGTGAGAAGCTATGCCAGGTTTATGATTTTCTTAATCCGGACTACGTATATGCAGGAGTAATTCTCCATGACATGTGCAAAATATTGGAAATGGAATCTGATGAATACGGAATAGTTTCTGATTATTCAATGGAAGGCAAATTACTAGGGCATATAATTCAAGGTATAAAAGAAATTGAATTTGAAGGTGAAAGGATAGGCATAGACAGGGAAAAAAGCGTAATTTTGCAGCACATGGTCTTATCCCATCACTATGAGCCGGAGTTTGGCAGTCCCAAGAAGCCGATGACACCGGAAGCTGAGCTCCTGCACTTCCTGGATATAATGGATGCAAGGATGTTTGATTTTGAACATTCTCTTGAAACTATCGAACCGGGGGAATTCACTGATAAAATATGGCTTTTGGATAACAGAAACCTGTATAAACAAAAATAATTAAGAATGTCCCCGAACTTACGGGGACATTCCTTATTTTCTTCTCCTTTGTCTGATGCGAATAGGCTTTTGTACATAGGGTTCCTTTATTTCTTTTGTTTCTTTTATATCTTTTCTCGGGGTTTTTTCAGGTGAAAGGGGCGTGGTGGTGTGCTCAAACTGAGCACTCTTAAATACGTCGTCTTCGGAAGATTCAAACGACTCCTCAGATTTATTTGCAGAGGACATGACATTGTTTATCATAGGCATAAATGTTTCTATTAAACTGCTTAAATCCGTATTATCCTTATTTCCGCCTGTCAATGAAGAAAGCATTTCATTTAAGTTGTTGTTATTGCCGCTTTTTAATGTGGAAAGCATCTCGTTTAGACCGCCGTTTTTAGCCATATTCATTGCCATGGCACCAATTATCTTATCCATATTTCCGGATATGAGCGGCTTTGCCAATAGCTTTGCAACAGGGATATTGCCGTTTTTTAACAGCGCTGCTACTTTATCTGCCGGTGTCTTGGCATCAACAGTATGAATAGGACTGAAATTCTGTGCCCTGCTGATAAATGAATACATGCCGAGCAATGTGCTTGCTTTTTCCACTGCCGGCAGATATGTATTTAACTTTGTTACTGTTTGCGTTGATGTAAGAGGGGCAAAGGTGCGGACCATGCCTATAATATTTTCCATTCTGGCCGGGTCCTTGATTATTCCTTGAGCCATGGTCCTGGTTGTTCCTGAAAGTTTAGACACAACACCGTTAAACTGATTGTTTCCAAAAATATAATTTGCTGCTAAAACATATAATAATATTTGAACTGGAATATTATCACCTTCTTATAAATATCTCCGTATATCATATTCCGATGATTCAATTATGTTACATAGTATGCAGCAAGAGCTTAAGCAGAAAATTGTAATTAAACGGTGGCAGCGGCATATCATATAACATATAGGAGGTAGAATATGGCAAATATATTTAGAAGCGACAGCGAAATAAACAAAATCAAGGAAAGCAAAGAGTTTAAGAATGCTGCATCCAAGGCAGATGATCTTGTAAATAATAAGCAATTTCAAGACTTTAAAAATAAGTATCAGGGAAAATCAGAAGAAGAGATTATGAAGGATGCAAAAGATATGGGCAAAAAACTAAAGCAGCAGTACGGGGAACAGGAATACAATAAAAAAATAGAAGATTTAAAAAATTTTGAGAAGTTCCTGACACCGGAGCAGAAAAGAAAAATGAGAAAGTTCTTGGAAAATCTTGATGAATAGGGAGCAAAAGCTCCCTTCTTCTTAGTCATAGTGACAAAGATGGCATTTTGTACATGGTCAAAGGGAGCGGAAGCCTCTTTTATTATAGAAAAATTAAACATATACAAAGTATAAGATTTGCAAACAATTGCTATTTTCCAACAGTTAAAGCTGAAAACAACAAATCAAAACGCATACTTTACAGGTGCAAAATTAAGAAATTGTTTAGCAAACGTGGATAGCGTTTTCAAAAACAGTTTGACATAAGAACCATATTCATTTATAACTTGAAATTTTCATCAAAACAGGTAAAAAAACCCGTACAACCAAGTAAATCAAACGGGAGTATGGGTTTTATTATTATCATAAATATGTAGTTCTTTATTCTATTTTTTAACGTCAGCAAT
>JAGOIH010000151.1 GCA_017995755.1 Sedimentibacter sp.
AGTTAAGAAGGGACTTTCAGGGTCTTTGTGCCCTGACCACTTCTTTGCCAGCAATATTGAAGAGGTTGTAAGATGGGGGAAGAAGGAAGGCCTGGAATTATTGATAACTGAAAGTGCAGGACTGTGCAACAGGTGTTCACCTTATATTAAGAATATCAAGGCTGTCTGTGTAATTGATAATTTAAGCGGTATAAACACACCCAGAAAAATCGGCCCCATGCTAAAAACGGCAGACATCGTAGTAATAACAAAAGGAGATATTGTTTCTCAGGCAGAAAGAGAAGTATTTGCATCAAGAGTCAATTCTGTAAATCCTCAGGCAGTAATTATGTCTGTTAACGGACTTACAGGACAGGGGGCATTTGAACTGAGCACATTGATTTATGACAAAAATGCAAATATAGAAACAGTAAAGGGCAGTGAGCTTAAGTTTCCCATGCCTTCAGCGCTTTGCTCATACTGCCTGGGAGAAACAAGGATAGGCGAAGAATACCAGATGGGGAATGTGAGAAAGATGAATATAGGAGAAGAAAATGACAAGCATTAGAGAATTGGAAATGAAAAAAATCAAAGACCTGGAAGCTCAATATCCTTTTGTATTATCTTTCTTTGAAAACAATAAATTAAGCGTTGAAGGCTTTAAGGATTCAACATTTATTGAATATTTAAACCATTTTACCCAGGAAGAAATCGAAGAATGGGCAATAAACATCCCTAAGATAAAATCCGACCTGGAGGCTTATGTAAACCAAATGCTTCAGTTTTTAGGCCTGGAAAAAGAAACTGTAGATTCAATAACTATTCTGGCAGGCAGGGATAAATACGGCAATAAAGAAAACTTTAATGAATTGACAATTAATAAAAGTGAAATTGTTTCAATAGTTGGACCAACAGGTTCCGGAAAAAGCAGGCTGCTGGCGGATATTGAATGGGCAGCGAACGGAGATACACCTACAGAAAGGGTGGTCTTGATAAACGGGGAAAAACCTGATTACAGTATGAGATTTTCAACCAGCAACAAGCTTGTTGCCCAGCTGTCCCAAAATATGAACTTCATAATGGATTTAACCGTCAGAGAATTTTTGGAGCTTCATGCTAAAAGCAGAATGGTTGAAAACCAGGAAGAAGTAGTCTTAAAAATTGTGGAAGCAGCCAATGAATTAGCCGGTGAGAAATTTGATCCGGATACACCTGTAACAGGCCTCAGCGGAGGGCAGTCAAGGGCCTTAATGATTGCTGATACGGCAATATTAAGCACCTCACCCATAGTATTGATTGATGAAATAGAAAATGCGGGTATTGACAGAAAAAGAGCATTAAATGTGCTGGTCAATGAAGAAAAGATAGTTCTTATGGCAACCCACGACCCCAGTCTCGCTTTAATGGCAGATAAAAGAATTGTTATAAAAAACGGAGGAATCCATAAGGTTATAGAAACCGGCACCAAGGAAAAAGAAGTTTTAAAAGAACTGGAAAAAATGGACAAAATAATAAATTCCATGAGAACCAGTTTAAGAAACGGCGATAGTATTGCTTAATTTGAAAATATGTATTAGAATATAGTATGAAATAAAAGGGGGCACTTGTTGTGACAAAATTAAAGGCTGACTTATCACTCTTGATGGTAACGCTTGGATGGGGCATATCATACTACTTAACTGATTTGAGCCTGGAAGACATGGGTCCATTCACTCTAAATTCGAACAGATTTTTAATAGCATTTGCTGTTGCTTCTATACTTGCTTTCCCTAAACTGAAAAATATTTCAAAACGTACATTTAAATTCAGCCTCATTTTGGGTGTGGCACTGGTATTTGTTTACCTGGGGGCAACCTTTGGCACTAAATACACCTCATTGTCAAATGTGGGTTTTTTATGCGGACTCACCGTAATTTTCACCCCTATATTATCAGCTGTAATTTATAAGAAACTGCCAGGCAAAAAACAAGCATTAGTAATTCTATTGAGTTTTGTGGGTATAGCGCTGCTGACGTTAAAAGATGATTTCTCCATTAACTATGACAATTTATTGGGAGACCTTTTATGTATTATGTGTGCTTTTGCATATGCCGTCCATCTCTTAATCACCGAAAAGGCAGTGACATTTGAAGATGTAAATGCCTTTCATCTGGGAGTTTTACAGCTTGGCACCACAGGCGTATTTACTTTAATACTGGCCCTTATATTTGAAACCCCTCATTTGCCTACAGAACCTAGATACTGGGGACCTGTATTGTTTCTATCGATTTTCTGCACAGGCATGGCATTTATTGTTCAGTGTGTAGCCCAGCAATATACTGAAGCATCCCATGTAGGTATAATATTCTCCTTGGAAACTGTTTTTGCCGGGATTGTTGCATTTGTGCTTGCCCATGAAGTTCTTTCCTTCCAGTCTTATGCAGGGGCTGTACTTATGGTTGCCAGTATTTTTATCATGGAAATTGATTTTTCAAAATTCAGATTATGCAGGAAAAATCAAAACGAACCGGGGTAATCTTCAGGATTGGAAATATTGAGGGCTTTAAGGCAGCTCTCTTTTTTTTGTAAATTTTTATAAATTTTACATTTATACACTTAATAAATATCTAAAACAAACAAATAATATAAATAATATTTGATGAAAGGATGATATTATGCCCATTAATGATAATGTTCATGAGCAGATGCAAAACTGGGAGCTTCAGCAAAAGCAGGAAGGCCAAAAGGAATTAAGAGATAAATACGAATATATGAATGATAAATATCAAAAGATGAAAAATGATTACACCAGCTTCAGAAGTGTCCGAGAGGAAGAAAATGAGGAAATATATAATAACAGCAGCGATCAAACCGGCAAAAACCCATATATGCGGTATGAATTAAACAATACCTTCAAAAACAAGGACGATAAAAAGGAAAGCAAATAAAGAAGAGAAAAAAGGCAAATATTCAGTTTTGAATATTTGCCTTTTTAAAATTTCCCCTTGACAAATTACAAATCATGTTATAGGATTATATTGTAATCATTACAAATAGGAAATGGTTATAAAAGAGGGTTGATATGAAAACACTGGCGCAATTATCAGATGAATTAAAAAAGAATAATATACGGCTTACTCATCAAAGGTTGAAGGTATTGGAGTACTTGTCAAACAGCAAGGACCATCCTACCGTTGAAAAGATTTATAATGATCTTAAAAGGGAAGTTCCTTCCTTATCAAAAACTACAATTTATAATACTTTAAATTATTTGTCAGAGCTGAATCTTATAAAGGTTTTGACAATAGACGAAAATGAGGCTCATTTTGATGCTGTCAAGGAAAGCCATGGTCATTTTAAGTGCAGGTCATGCGGTAAAATTTATGATTTTGATATAGATATGGATTCAATTGATACAAAAGAGCTTGATAATTTTAAAGTAAATGAAAAATTAGTCTATTATAAGGGAATCTGTCCAGGATGCCTTTCTAATATAAATACAAAATAAAACGGAGGAGTTAATAATGGAAAACAAAACACTTGAAAACTTAATGGCAGCATTTGCAGGAGAATCACAGGCAACAAGAAAATATGAAATTTATTCAGCAAAAGCTGAAAAAGAAGGAAAGTACAATGCAGCAAAACTATTTAAGGCTGCTGCCGATGCAGAAAAGCTTCATGCTAAAAAAGAATTTGAATTAGCAGGCAAAGTAGGAAATACGACAGACAATTTAGCAGATGCAAAAGCAGGGGAAACATACGAATATCAAAGTATGTATCCTGAGTTTATAAAGGTTGCAGAAGCTGAAGGGAATAATGCAGCTGTCGGAGCATTTACATTTGCAATGAAGGCTGAGGAAGTTCATGCAAAACTATATCAGGAAGCATTGGATAATCTTGATGAAACAGAAGAAGTATTTTATTATTTATGTCCTGTCTGCGGCAATATAGAAAAATCTGTTCCTGACAGATGTTTTATATGCGGTGTTATGGGTTCAAAATTCATAAAATACTAATACATAAAAATTCCCCTTATGGGGATTTTTTATTGCCAAATGG
>JAGOIH010000152.1 GCA_017995755.1 Sedimentibacter sp.
AAAAAGACACCAACCCGTTCCGGTCAGTGTCTCTCGTCAAGTGGTTAATTACATATTGCTGACTTTTTCATGCTCATGTGCTTCTTTATATTTTAAGCGTGTAGCTTTACCTCCCCTAATGTGTCTTTCAGACTTATTTTTAAGCAAAACTTTCTTGACTTCGCTTGCAGCTGGAGGGTTCAGTTTGGGAAGACGCTCTGTTACATCCTTGTGGACTGTGCTTTTGCTGACGCCGAATTTTTTAGCTGTCTGTCTTACGGTAGATTCAGTACTTATAATATATTCCGCAATCTCCATGGCCCTGCGTTCTATGTAATCTTTCATTTTTAACCCCCTTTGGCATTATACCGTCTTATTTACATTTTTATGCGTTTATTTGTCCTATTAGAACCTTATTTTATTATTCAATGGTAATATAGTCCAAAGGATTTATTTGTTTACTGTCAACAATCAATTCAAAATGAAGATGTGCGCCATCCGATGCCTCAATGCTGACTGTTTTACCCAAATTCCCAATAACCTGACCTTTTTCAACGGTATCCCCGGCTTTGACATTTGCCGACACTAAATTACTGTACAATGTTTTTACATTGTTCCCATGATCAATAATAATTTCTGTTGCTGTAATTTCTGAATTGTTAACAGCTTCTACTTTCCCTGCTAAAGCGGATTCAATCAATAGAGTATCTTTTGGCTTTATATCAATTCCTTTATGTACTCTCCATTCACCGATAGCCTCATAGTAAACCAGGTCGTCAATTGTAAATTTTCTGATTATCTCTCCGCCTACCGGTGCATTCATGGATTTAAGATCCATTTGCTGTGTTTTTACTCCATCATCCTCATCTTCATCGTCATCATCGTTTTCTGCTTGTTGAAAATTATCAATGATATCTTGTACATAATCTTCATAAGGATCTTCATGAACCTGGATATCTTCGTTTGGTGTCTGGCCTTCTGCTAAATCAGTCCCCCCATCTCCAGGTCTTGAAGTATATCTCCATACTACTGCTGTTGCTAAAAGCAGTATGACCAGTGCAATTACTAAGAAGCTTGTATCCTTATGCTTAAGTTTAATAAAGAATTCCTTCATTTTAGTTTTTGCTCTTGCTAATCTGTTGTTTTTCATATAAACCTCCCTTTTTTCAGCTTCTTTATTATCTGAAAATAGTGTGTCCCATTTTTTTTATTTAATACAATTTTGTTCTAAATATTTCTATTTTTCATAAAATATTAAAGAAACTTATGATAAAGGGGTTGATTTTATGTTGAACCGTCTGATTTATGCTTTTGTTGTATTTGCAATGCTTTTGGCTATCCCAAATCTGTCTTTGAATTTTTTTGAGAAAAAAATGAATTTGACCAGTGCAGCGGTACATGAGGGTGACAGTTCAAAGTATGCAGATGACAAAAACCAAGAAAAATACACCGTGGATGTGTATGAGCCTGAATTAATCAAGGTGTACAACAACAAAACTAATGATGTGATGGTTATTGATTTTGAAGAGTACTTAAAGGGAGTGGTTGCTTCCGAGATGCCGGCGGAATTTAATGTTGAAGCTCTTAAGGCCCAGGCGGTTTCCGCAAGAACATATTTATTGTATCGCTTGAAAAAATATCCTGACGGACAGCCGGAACATTTAGGGGCACCTGTTTGCACCAGCATCCATTGCCAGGTATGGAGTTCAAAGGATGAATTAATCCAGTCCCATTACGATGGATGGTATGATGAATACATGGATAAAATTGAAGTAGCGGTAGATTTCACAAGGGGACAGATTTTAACCTATGAAGGCAAAATAATTGAGCCCCTGTATCATTCAACCAGCGGCGGGAGAACAGAAAATTCAGAGGATGTGTTTTCTGCGGCAGTTCCTTATTTAAGAAGCGTGGAAAGCCCATACGAGGATGAATCGCCAAGATTAAACAGCTCTGTTAAAATTACTGCCGGTGAATTCATTGACAAAATTGAATCTGCTTACGGTGATATGGACATAACAGAAAGTAATCTGGATGAAAAAATTAAACTGGGCGAAGTCAGTGAAGGAGGCAGGATTAAGACATTAATAATTGACAACACTGAGATTTCAGGACGGGATATGAGAACATTATTTAACCTGAACTCAACTAATTTCAGCTTTATCCAGTCCGGCAGCCAAATAGAGATTTTAACTACCGGATATGGCCATGGTGTGGGAATGAGCCAGTGGGGTGCTGAAGGCATGGCTAACAAGGGCTACAATTACAAGGAAATATTGAAGCACTACTATACAGGTGTTGAAATTGTGAATATGAGGTAAATGAGATTCTGCATGTGATTTTGCAGTTTCGGATGACTAGACTGTACATATGAATGAAAAATTTAATATACATTTGATCTTTTGTGTGGTATCATTGTATGGTAAATTTATAGAAAGGAAAATACAATGATATTTATAGACGATACAGCATATAAGGAATTCAAGGAGTTATTGGATAATGCAAATGTTGACTCCTACAATGTAAGAATATCTCTTGACAGGGTGGGATGCAGCGGACCGATTTTCGGTGTATTTATTGATGAGGCAAATGAAGATGATGAGGTTGAAGTAATTAATGAGATTACTTTCATTTCTGAAAAGTCAATAGTTGAAGAGTATGGCGGATTCATAATAGTATCCAGTGAAGAAAATATGGGCAGAGGTGTTGGAATGAAGCCTGTTGTAGCTCCGTCCCCAGGCTGTGACGGATGCGGCGGCGGATGCCATTAGTATTGAATTGTTAGAAATTGAGTACAAAAAATAATGAATGGGGACACACAAAATGTCCCCATTCAAATTTTTCGTTATTCTGCTACATATGGCAGCAATGCAATTGATCTTGCTCTTTTAACTGCTCTTGTTACCATTCTTTGGTGCTTGGCGCAAGCGCCTGTGATTCTTCTTGGTAAAATTTTCCCTCTTTCAGTTGTATATTTTTTTAACCTTCCAAGGTCCTTATAATCTATGTGTGTTGCCTTTTCTTGACAGAATTGGCATACCTTTTTGCGGGGTTTTCTTCTTTGGCTGTATTTTTCATTTTTGTCGCCCATGTCTTTTCCGCCCTGTCTGGAACTCATTGTACTCCTCCTTCCGCTAATGTTTATTAAAATGGGATATCTTCGTCATCTACAGGCTCAAATATGTCATTGTCCTCATCGGGGAAATCATTGAAAAAGCTGCTATCCGGCTGTACCGCATTTCCCTGTGGTGCTGAAGACTGGTCCTTTGCACCGACAAATTCTACTTTATCTGCTATGACGTCTGTAGTGTATCTTTTTTCTCCTGTTTGAGTAGTATAACTTCCTGTCTGGATTCTGCCTTGAATTGCGCATTGTCTTCCTTTTGAAAGATAATTAGCACATACCTCTGCACTTTTTCCAAATACGGTTATGTTTATGAAATCTGCTGTGGGCTTTCCCTGATTTATTGCTTCTTGTTTTTTTTCTCCATATATACCCCTGTCTACTGCCAATGTAAATTTAGCAACAGCCATACCTGTTGAAGGTATGAATCTTAGGTCCGGATCCTTTGTCAGTCTTCCTATTAATACAACATTATTCATAATACTACCTCTTCTTTTTTTATTATTCTTCTTCTACCGTAATCATATGTCTGATATAATTGTCGCTTATTTTACAAATTCTGTCTATTTCATCAACAGCATCTGCTCCTGCAGTAAATTCAATAAAAACATAATAACCTTCTCTTTTTTTGTCGATTTCATAAGCAAGTCTTCTATGACCCCACTCATTAACCTTTTCAACTGTTCCCTGTCTTTCGGTTATTATGCTTTTAACTTTTTCAATTTCTGCATTTCTTACATCTTCCTCCAAGTTAGATAGTAAGATAAAAGCACCTTCATATTTTCTCATTTGGTCACCTCCTTTGGACTTTTGGCCCTTGTTCGCCAAGGGCAGGATAGCTTATACATTATAGCACCAGAAAAAACCTAATTCAAGCATTATTTTATTA
>JAGOIH010000153.1 GCA_017995755.1 Sedimentibacter sp.
AATATATACTCTGAGGCTGTAATAAAACATAAGAGACTAGTGTTTCTTATGTTTTTTTGTAACAGATTTATACTTTTATCATGTTTAGTTTGAATTATAGACTTATTTAAATTATAATAATATCATGTTACAATAATTTTTATAAAATAGAGATTTATAAAATCTTTTAAGCAGGAAATCGATGATTAAAGGAGACAGATACTAATGAATAAAAAACCCGGAGTGTTAGGAACAAAATAATATGAGCAAAATTACTGTAGAAAACATAGACATAGAATTAGTAAGAAAGAAAATAAAAAACCTTCATCTTACGGTTTATCCTCCAAACGGAAGAGTAAGATTGTCAGTTCCCAGCCATATGGATAATGAAGCTGTTAAATCGTTTGTGCTGACAAAATTACCCTGGATAAAAAAGCAAAAGACGAAATACACCACCCAGGAACTTTTGCCGGCAAAAGAGTTTATATCCGGTGAAATTCATCCCTTTTCAGACGAAATATATCTGTTAAATGTTGTTGAAACAAGAGGGAAACAATATGTGGAACTAAGAAACAACAAATTCATGGACATGTATGTAAGACCCGGCAGCACTTTTGAAAAACGGGAAAAGCTCATGAAAGACTTCTACAGACAAAAATTAAAAGAAATTATTCCCTCATATATTGCAAAATGGGAAAGGATTATGGGAGTCAGGGTGGATGAATTTGGCATCAAACTGATGAAGACCAGGTGGGGAACATGCAATATCCGGGATAAAAGGATATGGATAAACCTTGAGCTGGCAAAGAAAGCCCCAAGGTGCCTTGATTATATTATTGTTCATGAGATGGTACATCTTCTTGAGAAACATCACAACAAATCATTCAAAGAATATATGTCAAGATTTCTTCCTGACTGGAAAAGTATTAAGGATGAATTGAACGGATTGAATTTAGACAGCGGTAAGCGGTCCTATTAGATAAGGAGGGCAAATGAAATCTTATAGAAAAGTATTAACCTTTAACACAAAAAACAGAAGAGAATTTATTAATATTACACCGCAAATTGAAGAATGTTTAAGAGAAAGCGGCATTAAAGAGGGTTTGCTGCTCTGCAATCCCATGCACATTACGGCCAGTGTCTTCATAAATGATGATGAATCCGGGCTGCACAGGGACTTTGAAGCTTTTCTGGAAAAACTTGCACCGGAAAAGCCCTACAGCCAGTATCATCACAACGGATATGAGGACAATGCCGATGCCCACTTGAAGAGGACAATCATGGGAAGAGAAGTTGTAGTTGCGGTAACAGAGGGGAAACTGGACTTTGGCACCTGGGAGCAGATATTCTACGGAGAATTTGACGGGAAAAGAGCGAAAAGAGTATTGATAAAAATTATAGGCGAATAAAGTTTACATAATAAAAATTATGTAAACAATTAATCAACACAGGAAATTTTTTTTAATAGAAATACTAATTTAAAAGGAGACAGAAAAAATGAAAAAGAAAATTTTATTATTAATTTTTGTTATTATTATAAGTTTAATTCTCTTAACAGGTTGTATGCCCGGGGACGGTAAATCAACACCTTCAAATCCTGCAGGATTCTTCTGGGGAATTTGGCATGGATGGATTGCACCTTTTTCACTTGTCATGGGATTGTTTTATAAAAACATAAGAATTTATGAAGTTGTAAATACAGGCTGGTGGTATGACCTGGGATTCTATATGGCAATCCTCGGCGGATTCGGGAGCTTTTCAATTTTTCGTAAAAGCAGCTCAAAGAACAGTAAAGTAACAAGGAGAAGCAATGAGAAGAAAAGATGACAGATATTAAAAAGGGAACAGGTTGATATAAAGAAGCTGCCTGACAGGCAGCTTTAATATTCAATATTAAAATTTTCTATTGCACTTTTTTTCTTAGACGGTTTTATGTCTCCATGCTTTACAAATAGCATGGTGAACAGGGATAATGTCGAAAACAGCACTGCATAAGGGAAAAGAGTTCTATATGACACATTCTCCAGTAAGAAACCGGAAAAAATAGGGGTAAATATCTGGGCAGCCATTGAAGATGTATAATATAATCCTGTATATTTGCCTATATCACCGCTTTTACTCATTTCAACAACCATAGGGTAGGAGTTCACATTTATGGCAGCCCATCCGAATCCTGTAAGTGCAAAGACTACGTTTATCATTGGACTAGGCTTCAGGAAAAGATGTATAAAGAAATATGAAACAGTCATAGTAATAACTCCAATGATAATAGTCTTTTTTCTGCCTATCATACCGGATATAAAACCAACGGGTATATAAGACAAAAAAGCAGCAGCAGCTGCTACCATCAAGGCTGAAGCAAAGCTTCCGCCTTCCATTCCCCAAACCCTTGCAGCATATCTTGAAAAAGCTGTTGTTAAAGCGTTATAGGCTGTGAACCACAGGAAAATTGACGCAAGTATAAAATATAGGCTCCTTTTAACATCCTTAGGCATATCGCCTGATACTTCCGGCTCTTCTTCTATAATATCCTTATAATCAGGAGAATCGGCTATTTCATTCAATAGTTTTTTTTCTTTTATTTTGCTGGAAAGTATAATAACTGATACTGCCATAAAAACGGCAGTTGCAAGGAACAGCCCGGTATAATCAGGAAGCTGCCCTGCCGGAACCAGTAGTCTGATAAATATTAGAGTGGTGATGCCGCCTATTGCACCCATTAAGTTGATAACAGCATTAGCTGAACTTCTATGCACCCTGGGTGTCAAATCAGGCATCAAGGCTACAGCCGGCGAGCGGTATATCCCCATTGCCAATAAAACCAATCCCAGGGATATGAAGAAAAGTGGAAAACTTACAACCCTTGCAGCATATGGGATTAACATCATAAAAATAATGGAAAGTGTAGTTCCAACTATTATGAATGGAGTTCTTTTACCAAAGGGGGTATCAATTCTGTCAGACAGTGCTCCAAAGATTGGAAGCAGAAACAATGCTAAAATATTATCCATGGCCATTATTCCGCCGGTCATTGTTTCACCTATGCCGAAATTGTTTTGCAGAATCAAAGGAATTATATTATCGTATAATTGCCAAAATGATGTTACAGACATAAAAGCCATACCTATGAAGAAAGTTCTCTTATAATTCAATTCCACGGACAAAACCTCCCATTTATGTAATTTAAATAATTATAGCACCTGTTAATAATACTTACAACTTAAGTAATTTGTAAATTTAAAATTTTCTTGACAGAAAATCAGGTAATAATATAATAAATTTAAGCAATAATAACCAAAAATTCTAATAAATATAAAGAGAGTGAGATTATGAAACAAATTAATCACTTTATTAAACTTTTGCATAATCTTCTTTCAGAGAAACAAATATTTATATATGAGAATTTCTCAACTAGAGATGAATGTTTAACAGGTTGTTGCCTCCTGCATATTATGATTATAACATTAATTTTAGGAGGTTTTAAATGCTTTCTACGAGAGATTTTATCCGCATGTCTTTAGAAACACATCTTTTCTTTTTAAGAATTATGAAAGAACATTCACTTTTTTTACAAATGGCTTTTACACCGATAGATGAAGGATATATGCAACGTGCCAATGAGTTTAGAATGGAATATGACAGGCTGCTCAGCGAAGTGGTTTATCTTTCAAATGGTGCTGTTAGCCAGGAAGTACTTCAATCAGGAGAGGTAGTTACTCCATACACACTTGACGCTGAAATTGCCACATCAAATTTTACAGGAGTAAGAATACCTACACGGCTTACTGAAGAAGAATTCAGAATAATGAGCATGAATAAAATGACTTTAAATCCAATGCTTGAAGAGGAAGTATATTATATTAGGTAATTGCGAAACTATTTTTCATTAATGAAAAAACGAAAAACAAACTTGCACATTGAGAATTAGAAATAAGAAATGAATGATTTTAAAGGTAGTAATAGAATTGATAATAAAAATAGGAACAC
>JAGOIH010000024.1 GCA_017995755.1 Sedimentibacter sp.
AAATAATGGACAACCATTATAAAAATAGTGATTAACATAAATCATACAGAGGAAAAAAGAAGGTTCCGGGAAGAGCTTTAATGGATTGGGGTAAACTAAATGAATATGATAATATAAGGGACTCCCATCATAAAAAAGAAAGAAATTTTTACAAAAACATATTATTTCATTTAAATATTAAAACTGTTGAGGATTATAGGAGAGATACCTTAGTTATTTATTTAGAAAGTATTATTGAATGCAATAATAAAGGTATCAGTTTTAATGAAGATGTTTTAAGAAATATATTTTATTATTATAAAATAAAACAAGGCGAAAAAATTATTGACATTAACCTTTCGCCATTTTTAAATAATGCAATATTTTTTCCGTTGGTGGATATCTGAGTTCTTTAGATTCTTTTTGTATAAGCTAAATAATAGCTCTGAAGGATTAAAACTTGATGAAGTTTTTAGTGATTTTAATGTGGAAAAATTCAACCTTAAAATAAATGAAATAATCGGTATAAAAAAAGATTGGTATTCGTTAACATTTGAAGAAATTCATAAGTCAATATCAAATATCAACAAGTTAAAAATAGATTTCTTGGAAGAGAGATTAACATATAGTGAAATTGAAGACTTCTCACATGTTTCAGCTTATTTGATTGCTATGCTTGTATTGTTGTTGGACAAGTATAAATCAATAAATAATGATAGCAGATATTTGGAAGTCCGAATGACATTGACAGATGATTTTTGGTTTGATGAATTGTTTAGATATTTGGAAGGTATGGGTGAAGTTAAAAATTCGGATCTTCTGAAAAACATATCTAAAAGCTTTGTATTAGATAAACATGATAAAAGAATGTATGAAAAAGGGGATTTAAGAAGATGTTGGTTTACAAAGTCTGGTGACAAATATATACATCAGGCTGATACTCATAGTATATGGAGACCGGCAAAACATAACATAATAATTAATTTTTTGTTTGATATGAAATTAATAGATATAAAGGATGATAAAATTATTGTTTCAGATGAAGGTGTTGAGCTATATAATTTTTTGAAGGGGAATATATATTATTGATAATAACTTAGTTACTCAGTTATTGATGTAATTATAAATATGCTTTGGATTACCGATGAATATTATAGTTTTGAATATGTTGTCAATGAATTAATTCAAGAAGATAGTCAAAAGATGTTAGGCAATATTTCAACATTTAAGGAATATATAAAACAAGATTATGAATATCAATATGAGTATAGCCTGAAGGTATCATATAAAATAATTAAACAGCTTAATGAGTATATAGACACTTATAAAGTAAAAACGAAAACCGGTAAATTAGTTGTTCCTCCAATTTCCACCAACGGGTTTAAAGATGTTCATATATTGAAAAGAGAAAAAACTTTAAAGTTAATAAAGGAATTATATGGTGATTTTAAAAGTTGGGATAAACAGATTGAATTTATTTCATAACTTATTTTTAGAAATATTGAGGGAGACGTGCGAAGTAAGAATTTAGCTATAAGGAAGTGGGAGGACGTGGCGAATACAAATTTACTTAAAACAGTTGTAGAACCAGAAATAATTGAAAATTTCTGTAATAAACATCAACTTCAAATAATAAAATTGTCAAAACAACAAATCAAAGAAGTTTTTGATGATATGGAGCCGGATTTAATAGGATACCGTGATAATACACTTTTTATAGGCGAAATCACAACATCTGGTTATATGGGGCAAAAAGGTCATGATTTTCATGTAGGAGCGGTAAGAAAAGTTTTTGAAGCATTTTGTAAATTTTATTTAATTCATGATGATGAGGAAGATATAATTATTAAATTATCTAAGTATATGGACAAGATTAAAATAGATATAATAAAATGTTTCTTTATTGTTCCTAAAGGTAGCAAGTTTATTAACGCCTTGGGTTATAGAAAAAGGTTATTTGAAAAAGGTATTATGGATTTAGAAACTATTGAACTTACAAGTGAAACATGTAAAATAATGCTAAGAGTTTTAATGGAATCAAAAAATGAAAACAAGATATTATAAATCAAGTTGAAAAACAATGAATTTAAAGATCAGAAGCGAATATTTAAGGTGGCAGTATGAAGCCAAAGTTATTGTATAACTGTATATCTTATCATAATACATAGGAGGAGGTGCTATCATATGGGCTTATTTAGTAACTCAAGTGGTGCCTAGAATCAATATTTAATGAAGGAAGTATTTATAGCAGATCCTTTTGTAATACTAATTCTGTTGTGTTTCATGATGTAGCTGACAGTGAAGTAATTCAACATACTGCAATAAATGTTCAGAATTGTACTAGATTGTATTATAAAGAAAAGACTATGACACTATACAGAAATGAAGGCATTAAAGTGGATGGTTCAAACCCTCATGTTCCAATTCCTGTATATTTATTGTTTGATGAAGAAATACTTTATTTAGATTATACAATATTCACAGATGGAAATGCCGGATCAGAGTATACAAAATATGGAATTGATTATAATTTTTTTAATAATATAATGGATTGGAGTACAATATTTCACAGAGGACCAATATACATGGTTGATGGACCGGACAAGTGGGAATTTAAGAGAAAGCGACAAGCTGAATTATTGTCTGCACAACCTATATCATTAGAGTATTTAAGAAAAATTATTTTTAGGTGCAACACTGATTATAAAAGAGCATGTAACATTTTTGGTGATAGTGACTTATATATTGTTGATAGAAACATGTTTAATAATGAAAGAAATTATATAATTGATTATGATGTAGATATAGTTAATTCAGGTAATATAAGAAGTTTATTATTAAATTTCAATACAAATTTACAAGTTATAAACCACATAGGTCATAGATTTGAACTATATGATATGAATAATAATCAATCGCAATCAATTCGTATTAATTATCCAGAAACGCCTTGTACAGAATTTAAACTTAGATTAGATAATATACCAAATTCTCCTACTCAATTAAAGTTTTGGTTTTATAATATATTGAGCATAGAAGAGAAAATAAAGTAAGGAGTTTAACATGATTCATTATTATGAAGGAACAGTTTTTAATACACCAGCCAAAACAATAGTTAATACAGTAAATTGTTTTGGTGTCATGGGTGCTGGAATTGCCTTAGAATTTAAGTTAAGATTTCCGGAAATGTTTGAAGACTATGTAATTAAATGTAAAAATAATGAAGTTAAGGTAGGGAGGCCAAAATTATTTAAATATTCAGAAGAATTGTGGATTATGAATTTTCCTACTAAGAACCATTGGAAAGCTCCTTCTAAAATTAATTATATAGTTGATGGGTTAAATTATTTTGTTAAGAATTACGAGAGAGCAAAAATAGATTCTATTGCTTTTCCTAAGCTGGGAACTAATAATGGGGGACTGGACTGGACTGAAGTTAAAGCTGTAATGGAGAAATATTTGAATTTAGTTGATATTGATGTTTATATATGTTTAGATGAAAAAAAGGAGGCAGAAGGAACTGAATTAAAAATGATTAATTCGCTTAATAAGTTTACGGATGAAATGCTTATTAATGAAATTGGTCTTGCGAAAAAGCAAGCTAATGCAGTTATAAGTACTATACCAATAACAAGGTTTTGGAAATTAGGCAGAGCAAATGGTATAGGCGAAAAAACATATGAGAAATTGTTTAATTATTTTTATGAAAAAGAGTTATCAATAGTATGTAATGGAATTATGGAGAATAATAAAATTGAAAATCAATTTGGAGAACAATTAAGTTTATTTTAATAGTATTTAGTCCTTATCAAATACCGCGGGATCAGGAGGAGATGACTAATGTTTACAGATAATGCGTATGTTACAATTCTGCTATGCAGCTACCTTGGGGTTAAAGATGGAAATTATAAAGATTCAGAGGATAGGCAGCCTGAGAAGTTTAAAAAGATGTTTGCAGAGTTTGTCTTAAATGATCTCATAGAGACTGTAAAATAATGAATCACCTGTATCTCAGGATAATATTGCACGTAATGATTTATTTTATTCAGGCAGATTTGACTTTGTAGTTTACGAAAATTCTTATGCAAGAAGATAAAAGATATCCTGATAAATTATTTTGAAAGAATTAATTATTATTTTTCTGTCAGTACATATAAACCTTAGTGAGGATGATGATAATGGAATGGGAGCACTTATTTGAGAGTCATATTTTAGAACGTGGATTGGATTATTACGAAAATGAATATGTGCAAGAAATCTTGAAAGAAGAAAGCGGAATTAAAGCATGGGTTGAAGGCAGCGAATTATATCAGGTACGTATTGCAATAACAGATGGGGAAATAATAAACATGACATGCACATGTCCGTATGCCGAAGGTGGATTAAACTGCAAGCATATGGCTGCGGTATTATATATGTTTGAGGAAGATGATTGTGTTGATATAAACGAAGACAGCTTTGAATTAAATAGAGATAAAAACAAGCCTTTTATAGATGCTTATGAATTGGTAAAGGGAGCAGAAGACGATTTAGTAAGAAAGTTTTTAGCAGATATTCTAATAAGCAATGAAGCACTTTTGAACAGTTTTAAAATTGCTGTTAACCAAGAAATTTCAGAAGATGATATAAGGGTATATAAAAGACAAATTGATCAGATATTCAGAAAATATGAAGGTAGAGGTAATTTTATTGACTATTATAATGCCTCGGGCTTTATATCAGAACTTTATGAGTTTTTGTGCGAAGATATAAGAACTATGTTAGACAATAAACAGTATGAAGCTGCATTCTTGCTTAGTACATATTTGTTTATTGAAGCTGGAAATGTAGATATGGACGACTCTGACGGCGGCACAGGTATGATTTCCGATGAATGTAAGGATATATGGTTTGAAATTCTTGAGAAATCTGTGGACGAACGGTTAGAACAAAAAATGTTTCAGTGGTTTATGAACAGTTTAGATGGTTCTGTTATTGATTATATGGAAGATTATATAGAAGAAACTCTTTTTGTATATTTTAAAGAAAATAAGTATATGGAAGAAAAGTTAAAATTAACTGACATAATGATTAAATCGGCTTCAGAGAAAAAAGATGATTGGAAGTCAGACAGATTAGTTGGTTATTGGGTAAAAAGGCACTTAGATGTACTGGTGGAAATGAATGTTGATAAATCAGAAATCGATGCATTTTGCCATAAATATTGGAATGTGCCGGAAATAAGAAAAAAATATATAGAGAAGAGTGTAAATGAGAAAAACTATATCAGAGCAATTGAAATATTAAATGAAAGCAAGAAAATAGATGCAGATTTTCGCGGTTTAGTCTATGATTACAGTGTAAAACTAAAAGAATTATACAAGCTCATTGGTGACGATACTACATATAAAAATGAATTGTGGAAAATGATATCGGATTATGACAAGGGAAATCTGAATATATATCGTGAGTTAAAATCATTATACCCTGTCGATGAATGGGAAATAAAACGCCAAATAATTTTTGATAATTACAAAAATTATTATGGAATTGAAAAGCTTTACTTGGAAGAAAAGATGTACGATAAGCTTTTAAAAGTCGTAATAGAATCGGCTGGTCTATATTCACTTACAGAATATGAAAAAGTACTAAAGCCCATATATGAAAAAGAGCTGTTTGATAAATATGAACGGGAAGTTAGGTCAATGGCATACAGTACTTCCGACCGTAAATTTTATAAACAGATTGTATCAGTTTTAGAACGAATGCAGAAATACGTAAAAGGAAAGGAATTAGTGCGAAATATTGTTACTGAATGGCGTTGGATTTATAAAAACAGAAGAGCAATGATGGAGGAGTTAGGAAGACTAAAACTTTAAAGTTGTATTATATCGAGATTAAAAGTGAGGTGTGTAAATTTGAATAATTGGGAAAATGTAACCGAATCTTTTTCCGAAGATGAAAGACATTATAAGAACACTTATTTGGAAATCAATGAAGTATATGATGGTATAGTTGAAGTTAGCTTATTTTCTTCAGAAGAGGGACCCTATGAAATATACTTTTCATATGGCATAATGTATGGAATTATTTATGTGGATGAGGAAAAAGCTTACTCAAAACGCGAAGAAGTAAAAAAAGAGCTTGCACAAGAATATCAGAAGAATAAGGAACCAACAAGTGAATTTGTGAATGAATTCTGCGAAAAACATAAAGTGAGTTTACCAAATGATATCTTCTTTGATGCATCAGGACTATTTGATTTTTAATTAACTTAAATAAGGAGATTCAAGATGCTGAATGCCTTAAACGATCTGCAGGACTTTGAAGGAGACATTAATGAATATTAAATATATACAAAACCTTTTATCTAAACTAGATGAAATAAAAATAATAGGTAAAACTGTAGAAATTAATGGTGTTATCTGTAGTATTGCAGGAATAGTTCGATATGGACAGAAATTGCGCCTTGTTATATTTGAGTATGATGAAGTTTATCGTCAAAAAGTTGAAGAGATGGAAATGTCAGAACCTTGCGAGGTTAGGGAACAGGAGACAAACAGGTCAATACTAAAGGGCAGGGGTAGAATAGAGACTACTAATCCATTTAGAACTATAAAAAGCGTTTGCATTGATGAAATGGAGTTTGAAATAAGTGTTACAGAGAGCCGTTTCTTAAGTTTTAAAGATGGAGAGAGTGTGTTATTCCTTTCTGAATTACTGAGAAATGGCTGGAATCCTGAGAGTATTGACTATCAAAGTATTGATATGTTGTTTTTGACCAGCATTGAATTTGCCGGTGATTTTGATAAGGTACCGGGATTAGATGATAATGCCAAGTTGCATTTTATCATGAGTAAGGACAATGTTTCATATTTGGTTGAACAAGCTCTTACACTTACTGTAAATGGAGAATATCCTGAAAAATTATTGTTTAAAAACAAGGAAGACAGTGAAGAACATTGGGTTCAAATAAATAAAGTTTATCTTATGGACATGTGGAGTGATATGGAAAGAAACTTCTCAGATCCTAAGTTGTTAGAGCAAATGACTAAAGAAGAGATTGATGAGGCAAAAAGGAATATTGAAAAAAGTTTCATAGAAGTTTGTCCTAAGGGGATGTACTATCCTGTTATTGAATATGAAAGTGAGGACGATATATCGCTTGAATTTCATACAAAGAAATTTCTTGATTCAAAGCCTGTTCATCATGGAAACGGCAGTATTGGATTTATAATTAGACCTGATAAAGCAACCGGAATTTTAGGAAGGGAGTTAAAAGCGGCAATTATCCAGGAGCCTGTTTTGGGTAATACTGATATTATTGAAGCGGAATTGTTTCAATATTATAAGACTGTAACTCCAAAGGAAATAATTTTACCTGAAGTTGAGACGCTTAAGGAAAACAATAACGATTGTATGAAGGTAAATGTTAAAGAAATAGCGGAAAGAATGGATATGCAACTTGATGAATGGCTTTATTTTTTGGATAAAAGAACAGGAGAAATATTTGAAGTTGAAGAGCGGTTTTTACGTATTGCAGAAGAACTTGATGAAGATGATAATCTTGATAAATATTTGGATTGGGAAAAGAATACTATTCAATGTGCAATAAAGTTCTATCAAGAAGAAAAGCATTATATATCATTGCCATCTAAATATGATATCCATGAATATCAAATAATGGAAGATTTCATCGATTCTCTCACAAACACAAGTCACATTAATAGCTTAGAAAGAGCAATTACAGGGGAAGGTGCTTTTAGAAGATTTAAAGATACCATAAATTATTTAGGAATAGAGAAAAGGTGGTATGACTTCAAAAGGAAAGTATTAGAAAAAATAGCTATAGAGTGGTGCGAAGACAATGATTTAGAATATTAAAATATAATGAGTTAAAAAGTTTTTTATTAAAAACAAAAAGGGAAAGTATGATTAAATTAGAAAACACAGAAAACTTAACAGGCATAAGTATAATAGGGGTTCTTAATACAAAGTTTTGGAAAAAGGAAATGCGAGGATCTGATGGTTCTAAATTTATACACGGAGAAAAACAACAAAGGAAAGGAAAAAGTATATGATAGATTCTTTAAAACAAAGATGTGATCTTTTTGTAAAAAACAGAGATATTATGAAAAGTAATTTTAAATGCGATAATTCAATGTTATTTCCATTATGTGCAAGCCTCTATGCTGAAAAAGGATTAGAAATTGATCCGAATAAAATTAAAGCAAGCAAAGAAATAATCAAAAATAATACCGGAATATTTTCAAACTTTAAAAGTACACAACTGTTAGCTTTAGCTACTATGCTTTCGTTTGTTGTAGATATAGAAGGGAAAATGCAGGAAATATTAAAAATATATGAAATTCTAAAAAAAGAATTTAGAACATCTGTATATTTACCTTTATCAGCATTTGTTATTAGTGATATGGTAGCAGATAGAGACTATGAAAGAGTAGCCCGAAAAGCTAACGAAATATATCAAAAAATGAAAACGGAGCATCCTTTCTTAACATCAGGAGAAGATAGTGGATTTGCAGTATTGTTCGCAATCAGCGATATATCATCAGATGCTGCAATTGTGGAAATGGAAAAATGTTATGAAATATTGCGTCATAAGTTTTTTTCTGCTAATGCGGTCCAGTCCTTAAGTCATACCTTAGCTTTAGGAGAAGGAGATGCTATTAAGAAATGTAATAATGCAATTAAAATTTTTGAACGATTGAAGGACAGAAATTGTAAATTTGGACCCGATATGGAGTTGTCCGTTTTAGGTATTTTAGCTTTGGCATCTAATAACACGGAGAAGGTTGTAAATGATATATCTGAAACAAGCGATTATCTCCTCACCTATAAAGGTTTTGGAGCATTTGGAATGGGAAAGACACATAGAATTATGTATTCCGCTATATTAGTTTCACAAGAATATAAAAAACAATGCTCTGAAAATATTATAAATATAGCAACCGTTAATAGTGTTACAAGTATTATAATTGCACAACAAGCAGTAATGGCAGCCATAATAGCTGCAAGTGCAGCTTCTTCTACAAGCAATAACTGATAAATTAATGAGAAACTTGTATTTTGTATAAATGGACGGTTGAAGACTTATCTGTTTCATATGGAGGTAAGTATGATAAGAAAATTATTCGTTCAGATCAATTGGTTAAGTATATAAAGGATATATATATGCAGCAGGGGAAATAACCGTCGGTATCCATGGTTCTAATCGTTTAGGCGGGAATGTATTAGCGGATATTAACGTATTTGGAAGAATTGCAGGTAAAAATGCAGCTGCATTTAAATAATTATTTGAATCAAAAACTCTCTATAAAACAATAGAGAGTTGGGAGTTTTTCAATCGCTCAAACTCATAACTTACGGCATCGCCGTTCAGATAAAATCTCATTTGATCCAGCATTTCAATGCCTAAGGTTTCAGAGTAAGCCTTTAATTTCTACAGGGCATCTTTGCTGTTTAAGCCTTTTTCTATGACTTTTTTATCTATATGGCCGTATTTGCAGTAACTATAACGCTTTATTTCGATATCGATAATCAGATATAATTTACCGCGAACTTCGATTTTAGCAACATACCAGTTATCAAAATTCAGGAAATTTTCATAGCTGTAAATATTATCCATTGCCAGGAATTGGTTAGTGTCAATTAAATAATCAGCAAATATCAAATACAACTCATTAATTAAATCTCTGTTTTCAATTATTTTTACTTTCATTTTTCTTCTCCTCTCATACTTTTCAATTTTAAGCTGCAATCTTTTTAACATTATGGATATTTACTATTTTCCCATCGTGAATTTCCAAGGCAGTTAATCTGCCTCCGTAGACAATTCCTGTATCAATTCCTATTCTGTCTTTTTTAATAAATGGTGAAAATGTCCCGATAATATTAATAGTGGGTGTGTGTCCGAATATAACCGGTTTGATAAATGTAAGTGATGACTCGAAAAATTCTTCTCTTATCCATAATAAATCGTAATCATCTTGTTTTTCCATAGCTATCCCAGGTTTTATTCCTCCATGAACATATATAAATGATTCATCTTCATAATACAGGGGAAGGCCCTTGAAAAATTCATAGTAATTCTCAATGCTGTCGTTATTCTTAATGAAATCCATAAATGTAATGTCATATCCATTAAAGCAGTCTATTCTTCCATGTTCAATGTTCTCTATTGCCATGTCTTCGTGGTTGCCTCTTAATAATACAACATGTTCTTTGCCGTATTTATTTTGGAGGTCTATTAAAAACCTGATAACTTTATAGCTTTGGGGACCCCTGTCAATATAGTCACCCAGATAAATTAATTTGTCCTGTCTAAGATTCGGATTTATTTTGTCGAGTAAATCCATTAACTCCTCATAATTTCCGTGCACATCTCCAATAACAAATTTTTTCATAATATCACTCCTTTCTTTGATAGCTATATTTTACCATTTCTTTTAAATTCACCCCAGGAAGCCCCGCTTCGTAATTGATAATGACTGAAGAAAATGTTATTATGTAATAGGGGGGTGTGCTTATGAAACAAACATTAGGTGATGAACTGCAAAAACTCATTAATAAAGAAAATAAAAGATATCAAATCAAAGAAGACGATTTAGCTATACTTACAACGTTTTTTGAAAAATACTATGGCGGAATGTCAGATGATAAAGAAGAAACAACTATTTTACATGCCAGTATTGAAAACATATTAAATGATAACAGCGAATTTATATTCAACATAATTGAAGGGGTAAAGTCTTTTAATAATGACAAGTGCAAATTATCGGAACGTTTGGAAAAGTTGTTGATTTATTTGAAGGATAAATATAGGTTGAAATTTAACCCTGGTATTTTTGAAAACTTTAAAATAAATGATAAAAATACGCGACTTCTAAAAATGCTTAAATATTTACATGCAGGGGGAAAAACCAGAGACCAGATAGCAGGGGATTTTGGAGTCAGCGAAAGAACAGTTACAGATGATTTGGCTGTATTACAAGATGGTTTCAATTTTCTGGGTACAGAAATGAAAATAAGCAAATTGGAAAGAGGTTCTAATAAATATAAGTCTATTATCCATCCGGTATTTTTAGCCATGAATTCAGCAGAAATATATTCATTGACAGTAGGTCTTAAGCTTTTAAGCAAGGGTACAGTGTTTGAAGATTCACTTGGCAGAATAGCAAATGCGGTATATGAACAACTGTCACAAACTTCTAAAGATATGATTGATGAGCATGTGGATGATACTGTGAATTTTCGGGATGCCAGCATGAAGTTTATTGATTCAAGGAATCTTGGACAACTGCATAACAGGCCGTTTACTTATTTTTTAAAGGAGCCTGTTTTATGCAAGATTTTCTATACAAAGGATGGTGAAGATTCAGTTTCAGAGGCACAAGGAGTTTTAAGGCTTGCTGAACCAACAAAGGGAAACATATATGATGTTATATTATTAGAAAATGAAGAAGGGACCATTGTTCTGCAAAAAGACCAGGTTATAAGGATTGAAAGACTGGATAAAGATAAGTATTTTAAGGATTGGTAAATTTGAGGGACACTAAAATGGAAATAAAAATGAAGCCAATCGGCTACATCAGAACAAACTATATTGATGATTCTGAAATCCCGAGACAATCAATTAATAATATGACAGAAAAGGGTACCATTGAAATATTGGATGAATTCAAAGATGGAATCAAGGATATTGAAATAGGTTCCTATGCAATTGTCTTGTTTTATTTTCATAAAGCCGAACATCCGCATTTAATCTCTGAAAAACGCGATAATAAGGGGGTCTATTCAACAAGGTCGCCACGAAGGCCTAATGGCATAGGAATGTCCATTGTGAAGATAATCAATGCAGAAAATTCCACATTGGAGTTTCTTGGTGTAGATATGATAGACGGCAGTCCGGTTTTGGATATCAAGCCATATTTTGACTTTAGTCCGACAATATAATATATATGTAAAATTAATGGGGTAAGAAGAAGGAGTGGGATTATGCCAGAAAAGAAGAAAATAAACACTGAAATATTGGATAAAGCTATTATATTTGCAACTGAAGCACACAAGAACGTAGTATTGCCAGTTAGTCAATAAGGTGTTTGGCGAATGACAGGTTTATGGGTAAGGACTTTAGTAAGGATTGTTAATCAAAAATTAATAATAATACTTGAATTAATATTATATCATTTATATAATATATTTGCTTACAAAAAAAAGATTAAATCGCGACAGTATCAACAGTAAATTAAAAAATAAAATAATAAGGGGTAAACAATGAACAGGATACCAAGAGTAGTAATTGCATTGGGCGGCAATGCGTTAGAGGATAAGAGCATGCCTTCAACAGCAGAAGCCCAGTTGGAGGTAGTTAAGAAAACAAGTGAATACATAGCTGATATTAGTTGCTCAAATTATGAAATAGCGATTGTGCATGGAAATGGACCCCAGGTTGGCAGAATATTGTTAGCTTCAGAAGCTGCCAAGGATATAACTCCTGCAATGCCTTTTGACGTATGCGGGGCAATGAGCCAGGGTTATATCGGTTATCACATACAGCAAAGTTTGAATTTGGCACTGGCAAAAAGAAACAGGAATTTACCGGTGGCAACAGTGGTAACACAGGTGGTTGTTGATAAGGATGATCCGGCATTTCAAAATCCTACCAAACCCATAGGACCTTTCTATTCTGAAGAAGAAGCTAAAAACCTGGCTGAAGAAAAGGGATATACGGTTAAGGAAGATGCAGGAAGAGGATGGAGAAGAGTCGTTGCATCGCCGATACCAAAGAGGATAGTTGAAATTGGTACAATTAAGAACTTATGGGATACTACCATAACAGTAGCCTGCGGTGGCGGAGGAATTCCTGTAATTGAAAACGAAGACGGATCCCTTAAGGGAGTTGAAGCTGTTATTGACAAGGATTTCGCTGCTGAAAGACTTGCAGAGGACATGGACAGCGATATTCTTCTGATACTGACAGAAGTTGAAAAGGTGTCCATAAACTACAAGAAGCCAAACCAGGAAGACTTATCGGTATTGACTTTGGAACAGGCTGAAAAATACATAGCAGAAGGGCACTTTGCTCCAGGCAGCATGCTTCCAAAGGTGATGGCGGCAGTGAAATTTGCAGGTTCAAGACCGGGCAGAAAAGCGATTATCACATCCCTTTACAAGGCACTTGATGCACTGGAAGGAGCAACCGGAACAGTGATACAAGGATAGAAAAGAATATGAAATGGCTGTTGCTTTATGATGGTTTCCATTACCGGGGCACCGGCCATTTTTGATTAATTTGGGAGTTAAAAATGTATAATTATGAGTCTGTATTAAATGGCATTGAAGATGATATTAAGGATATTTTGTTTTCATATATAAAAACCGAAAGCTATACAAGTACCGAAAAAGAAAATGAAGCTGAAAATTTTTTTATGGACTATTTTTCATTCTTGACTTATTTTAAGGAAAACAAAGAGTCATACGGCAAATATACAATTGAAAATGATTCATTGAACAGGAATGTATGCTATGCTTTCTTGAAAGGTATTGGAAATGATACTGTAGTATTTGTCCACCACTACGATATTGTGGGGGTGGAGGATTATAAGCTTTTAAAAGACTATGCCTTTTCTCCTGTTGAATTGAGAAATGAATTAATCAAAATTAAAGATACATTTTCTAAGGATGTTCAAAAGGATTTGGATGAAAATACTTTCCTGTTCGGACACGGAGCATGTGATATGAAGGGCGGAGGGTCCATACAAATCTCCTTGATAAAAAGATACAGTGAGATTAAGGACTTTAAGGGCAATATTGTTTTAATTGCTGTCCCCGATGAAGAAAATCTATCTGCCGGAATGAGGGCAGCGGTAAGGTTTCTTAGCGAGCTTAAAGAAAAGTATAATCTTAATTACAAATTAATGATAAACTCTGAACCCCATCAAAGAAAAAATTTCAAGCAGGGGATTTTTTCTACCGGGTCTGTGGGGAAAATAATGCCTTTCATCTATGTTCGGGGAGTATTGGCCCACGCAGGAAAAGTGTTTGAGGGATTTAATCCGGTAAACCTGATGAGCTGCATTGTGAGGAAAACAGAGCTAAATATGGATTTAAGCGATGTTGTTGGAAATGAAGCGTCACCGCCTCCTACATGGCTTTATTTTAAGGACAGCAAAACCCGTTATGATGTATCAATGCCTTTAAGTGTTAAAGGGTGTTTTAGTATTTTAACTTTAAATCAAACACCTCAGAGCATTTTGAAAAAGGTCAAAAAAATATGTGAAGATTCCTTCCAAGAGGTTATTAACGATTATAATATTCAACATGAGAGATTTAAGGGAATAACTAATGTTTCAGCTAAATCATTAGCCTGGAAGCCAAAAGTGGTAAATTTCAAAAAACTATACCTGGAAGCCCTTTCTTCTTATGGTGATGTTTTTATAGAAAAATATGAGAATAAAATCAATGAACTCATTGACAAGCTTGAAAACAATCAAATTTCTGTTATTGACAGCAATTTTGAGCTTATTGAATTTATTTACGGCTATATAGATGATAAGTCCCCTAGGGTTGTATATGGATTAATACCGCCCTACTATCCCAATGTTTCAAATATTTATTTTAAGAAATTAGCCCCTGTAATTAAAAACCTGAGTTTTGAGTTAAATAAATTCACTGAAAGGGAATTTAATCAAACTTATACAAGCGAGAACTTTTATACAGGAATTTCAGATTTAAGCTATACGAGTATTGATAAGGGTTATGAAATTTTAAAATCTTTAGAATCTTCAATGCCGCTTTTGGGTGAATTCTATAATATACCCTTTGATGTGATTGAAAAAATTTCAATGCCCTGCATTAATATCGGACCATGGGGGAAAGACTTTCATAAACTTACGGAAAGAGTTAATACTGAAGATTTATATATCAGAACACCCGGCATAATAAACTATGCAGTAAAATTATTGCTGAAATAATTAGATAAAAAAAAGGATCATTATTTTCTTCGAACATTCTGATAATTTCATAGTGCTTTGGGATTTTTTTTATGTTTGCAGGTATAAATTATGTTATAATAATTGAAGAAATACAGTAAATGGGAAAAATGACTGAAAAAATGCAAAAAAAATTATAGATTACCAGGAGGCTGGAAATGGCTAAAGTAAAAATTAACAAGGAAACATGCATCGGATGCGGTTTGTGCATTGAGGACTGTTCAAGGGGTGCAATTATTCTAAAAGATGAGAAGGCGCGGGTGAATTTAAAGGTATGCAATGAATGCGGCCATTGTGTGGCAGTTTGTCCTCAAGCCTCGGTATCCATGCCGGATTATGACGAAAATGAAATAATTGAATTTGAAAAGGACAGATTAAATATTGACCCGGATGATTTTTTATATTTTCAAAAGTTCAGAAGAAGTGTCCGTCAATTTAAAAATAAGGATGTTGAGGCAGACAAACTGAATAAAATCATAGAGGCAGGCAGGTATTCGCCCACAGCCAGCAACAGGCAGTTAAACCGGTTTATTATAATCAAGGATAAAATAGAAGAAGTCACACATTCAGCAATAAAGACCTTGTATGATATAGCGGTTAATCCTGATTGTGATATGAAAGGCTGGTCTGCTTACCGGGATTCCTTTATAAGGATGTATGAGGATTACAATAATAAGAAAATAGACAGGCTGTTTTTTAATGCTCCGGCAGTTATAGTCATTGCAAGTGAGGAAAAATCAGGGTTTGCCGGTGTCAATGCCGGTATTGCAGCTTCAAGAATGGAATTGCAGGCTGTTACATTGGGGCTTGGGGTTTGTTACATTGGATTTTTTAAAAGGGCGGCTGATTTAAACAGTGAAATTAAAAAGTTAATAGGCATGGAGGATAATGAGGAATTAATACTTTCCTTTGTTGTTGGTTATCCTGATGTAAAATATCAAAGAACTATTAACAGAAAACCCGCGGATGTGAGCTTTATTTAATAAATGGGATGCATAGTCCGAATGGTGATGGGTCAAAAGATGGGAAAGCATATAAAGAGTTTAATAAAAATAGTCAGGTTTTTGTTTTTCATATTATTAATATTATTTACTGCAATTATAGCAATCGATGCATATGTCAAGAATTCAGCCGAGGACAGAATTATATCAGAAGATGAGGCTGCCGTCTTAGATGCAGATTGCATTATTGTTCTTGGTGCCGGAGTCAGGGCGGACGGAACCCCCAGCCCCATGCTCCAGGATAGGCTTTTGCAGGGGATAGCTTTGTATGAAACGGGAGCTTCCGACAGATTATTAATGAGCGGGGATAATACCAGGAAAGGCTATGATGAAGTAAATACAATGAAGCTGTTTGCCATAGACAAGGGCATAGTGTCTGAGCATATCTTTATGGACCATGCGGGCATATCAACATATGACAGCATTTACCGGGCAAAGGAAATTTTTCAAGCTGAAAAAATTATTATTGTTACTCAAAAGTATCATCTCTATCGTGCATTGTATATTTCGGAGGCTCTCGGGGTTGATGCATATGGAGTTTCAGCAGATCCGAGACTATATGCAGCCCAGAAGTTCAGGGAAGCAAGGGAGATTGCTGCCAGAGCAAAAGATTTTGTTAAATGTATTTTCAAACCGCCTGCGGCTATTTTAGGAGAAACGATACCCGTAAGCGGCGACGGAAATGTTACCAATGATAAATATTGATACTTTATTTATGCTGTATTAAATCTCTTGACAATAAATTTATATTGGATTAGCCTTTATGTAGGGAAAGAATAATTTTCCAAATTAAGCTGGGGGGAAAAGTTTATGTACCATGCAAGATTTAAAGGAAGGCATTATGAAGCAGGCTTAAAATGGGGAAAGCTGTTATTAAAAAACGGAATAAAGCTTGATTTCAGCCCCACATTTGAACTTACCGAAGAAAGGTTTAGATTTGCAGAAAAGTGTCTGGATGAATACAAGAGATATTTTCCGGAGATACTTGACGAAATAAGGGGTATTGCAGATGGCAACGAGGTTCCCGAAAATGTACTCCAGACTATTTTGTTTAGTATGTATTGCTTCGAACTTGATAACAGATGCACAGTCTTTGCAATCAGCACGGAAGATGAAATTATTTTCGGGCGGAACAGTGATTTTTTAAAAAGTCTTGAAAAGCTGTATATGAATTGTATTTACAGGCTGACTGGAAGCAATTCTTTCAATGCCAATACTACAGCCTATGTGCAGATGGAAGATGGAATAAACGAACATGGTCTGGCTGCTGGGCTTACTTTTGTATATCCAAGGATTAGAAAACCGGGACTGAATGCAGGGATGCTTGTGAGATATCTGCTGGAAAAATGCAGTACAACAAAAGAGTCTGTTGAGGAGCTGCACCGCCTTCCCATAGCCTCTGCTCAGACAATAACATTAGCAGACAAAAAAGGTGATATTGCAGTGGTTGAATGCAATCCTGAAAATATTGTTGTCATAGAACCCGAGCCCGGCGAACAATTTGTTGCAACAGCAAATAATTTCTATTCTGTGCAGATGAGAGGCTGGCGCAACGGGGATATTGATGACTGGAGGTCGGATGAACGGTATCAAACAGCATTTAGTGCATTGAAAAATAATAAAGGCAATTATTCGGTTGACCTTGCCAAATCCATCTTGTCGGGGAAATATGGATTTATGTGTCAATATGACAGGAAGGGAATTGCAGATACCGTGTGGTCTGTAGTATATGATATTAAGCACGATAGAATATGGAGGGTTGAGGGAAATCCTTCAAGGAAAAAGTTCAGGGAGATATGATAAAGTTCAGCCCATAAAAGGTTTGTAAATTTTTAGAAAATGTTATAATATAGTAGTCGCCTGTAAAGTTCATAGGCTCGATTATTTAAATGGACAAGGATAGTATATGAAGGAACAATTACTCAGCATAAGAAAAATTAATAAATATTTTGGAAGGTCACATATATTAAAGGATGTGACATTAGAAATAAAAGATGGAGAATTTATAACTCTTTTAGGGCCGTCAGGCTGCGGAAAAACCACAATACTCAGGTGCATTGCAGGGCTTGAATCTATTGATTCGGGAGATATTTTGCTATACGGTGAATCAATCAAGGATTTAGCACCAAATAAGCGAAATGTTAATACTGTATTTCAAAACTACGCCCTGTTTCCTCATCTGAATGTATATGACAATATTGCATACGGGCCCAGAATAAAAAAGTCCATGGGGGAAGGCGAGATCAAAAAAAGCGTTGCTGAAATGCTGGAATTAGTTCAAATGCAGGGCTATGAAAAGAGAATGACCCACCAGCTGTCCGGCGGTCAAAGGCAGAGAATTGCCATTGCCAGAGCCTTGATTAACAAGCCGGATATTTTGCTTTTGGATGAACCCCTGGGAGCCCTGGATTTAAAGCTCAGGAAATATATGCAGACAGAGCTTGCCCACCTTCAAAAACAAGCTGAAACAACTTTTATATATGTAACACATGATCAGGAGGAAGCATTAAATATGTCTGACCGGATAGTGGTTATAAATGAAGGTGTGGTTCAGCAGGTAGGCACTCCAAGCGATATATACAATAATTCCAAAAACCTTTTTGTTGCAGGTTTTATAGGGGACAGAAATATTAAAGAGGTTAAGGTCCTTCAAAAGAAGGGGGACTTTTGCAGTGTGAAATTAGGCAATAGCGTTATTTACATAAAACCTGACAGAAGCCTGGTGGACCACGATAAATGCAGTGAAATGGAAGCAGCTGTACTGGCTGTACACATGGATAAAATGAAAATATCCTATGAGGAGGTCCCAAATAGTCTCTACGGACAGATAACATTTGTCCATTATGCAGGCTCTCAAATTAAAACTGAGGTGGATGTGGA
>JAGOIH010000154.1 GCA_017995755.1 Sedimentibacter sp.
TTACGACAGTAGGCATAAAGAAGTTTTCAGACAAACATTGTAAGGCAGGTACAGCAAGCTAAAAAATAACCGAAAGGGTGCTTACAATGATTGATATGATTTACAACCTCCGTGTGGGTGATATTCACGCTGCTGAGTTCTCGGACGAGTTTAACGCTCTTTGTATCCCGTTCGAGGAGTCGCTGACCGAAGCCCAGCTCACCACCTTCCACAAGCTCCTCGACTGCGTGAGCGATACTGCCGCCGCTGAGATGAGAGCTGCGTACAAGGTCGGTTTTAAGGACGGGGTGGCTTTAATGAACGAGATAAATTCATAACTATGTATTGCCTGAAAGGTCTTATCTCTAATTGATTAGGGGTAAGACCTTTTTGTCGTGATAATCAACATTCGGTATTGACTCAAAGCCGCTAAAATGCTATAATATAATTAGATAGCTATACGCTGATTCGCCTATTATTGGCAAATAACGAGGTGTATTATGAAACCAATTCTTAAATACAGAGGTGGAAAGTCAAAGGAGATCCCGAATTTCTCCAGCTTTATACCAAAAGACTTTGATACCTATTTTGAGCCTTTCCTCGGTGGAGGAGCTGTTTTCTTTTATCTTGCTCCCCAGAAGGCTGTTATTAATGATATAAATGAAAAGCTCATTCAGTTCTATCTTGAATTACAGACAAATCCTACCGCTGTAAGAGAACAGTTAGATAGACTGCAAGCGTTATATGAAGCCAATCAAGCTGAATATGAACAGCTTAAAGCATTAACACCTGATGAGCGAGTGGAAAATAAAAACGAGGCTTTGTACTACCTTATAAGAGATATGTACAATCATAAAATCCCCATTGAGTATCTTGAGTCAGTTATCTACTTCTTCATCAATAAAACAGCATACTCAGGCATGATAAGGTTTAACGCCCAAGGCGAGTACAATGTTCCTTTTGGAAGATACAAGAACTTCAACACACAGTTAATTACTCCTGAGCATTTTGCGCTTATCAAATCAGCACATATTATGTCAGGCGATTACTCTAAAGTGTTTGAAATGGCAACCGAGAAGGATTTTATGTTTTTAGATCCACCATACGACTGTATATTTAATGATTATGGTAATATTGACTTCAAAAACGGCTTTGACGAAGAACAGCATCGTAGACTCGCTGCCGACTTCCGTAATCTGTCATGCAAAGCATTGATGATTATAGGAAAAACGGAACTTACAGAAGAATTATACGGTGAGTTCGTTAAGGGCGAATATGAAAAGTCTTATGCGGTCAATATAAGGAACAGATTTAAGTCTGAATCTATGCATATAATAGTAACAAACTATTAAAGGAGATATAGTTATGGCACGATTACAAGGTCGAACATTATTTTTCATTACTTCTCCTCGTTCTCCGTTCAAGATGATTCCTGAAATTTCCTTGCTTGTAAAAGATTTTACTGGTAAGGAGTGGAATACAACTACTCAAGAGGAGTTTATAAAGGAATTAGTTCAAGATGAGCATTTTGAAGGAACCGGCTCACCAAAGGATTTAGCTTTCAGCGCTCGTGATAGAATAAATAGAGGTCCGAAGGCATTAGGTTTTGTTGATTTAAAACCGTCCATACAATTAACAGATGCAGGAAAGAACTTCATTGATGAAGATTTGTGTGAAGAAGCACTGCTAAGGCAGCTCTTGAAATTCCAGTTACCGTCCCCGTATCATACCGAAACAACGAACCCTGATGTAACCTTCTGCGTTAAGCCTTACCTTGAAATCTTAAGATTGGTTTATACACTTGAAAAAGTCACTTTTGATGAAATAATGATTTTTGGTATGCAGCTTACAAGTTATACCAAATTTGATGAAGTTGTACAGAAAATATTGAAATTCAGAAAAGCTAAGGAAAATAACAGAGGTAGTTACAAAAACTTTATGGGAAAATATCGTGATGATGAGATATTTTCTATTTTTTCTGATGACATTCAGCAAGGCAATACCAAAACAAGAGAGTCAAAAGATGCTTCGGTAGCTAAATTTATAAAGACGAAAGCATCTAATCAGCGTGATTACACAGATGCTTGTTTTAGGTATCTAAGAGCAACTGGTCTTGTATCTATCTCTCAGAAAGGAAAATCCCTCTATATTACGCCTGAAAAGAAAGCTGAGGTTGAATACTATCTGAATAATATTGATAGGAAACCCGTATTTATTGATTCTGAAAGAGAATATAAAGCATACCTGTTTGATAGCACAGTTCCAACTCTGTACACAGATGATAGAGATAACATAATACAAGAACTCAGTGTTATATCTCCAGGTATCAGTTACGCAGATTGGGATATATTTGCACTCAAAAAGGAATTAAAGCATAAGCTGACCGAAAGAAAAGCTGGTATTATAAGCAAGCAGGTTAAGCGATTGAAAGACTATAAGGAGTATGCTGATGTCATTGGAACATTTGGCGATATTATGAATAAAGCCTACTATGACACTCCGCTTATGTTTGAATGGAATACTTGGCGAGCTATGACTATGCTTGATGGCGGCAACATTGTTGCAAATCTCAAATTTGATGATAATGGTGATCCGCTTTCAACAGCTTCAGGCAATATGGCTGACATTGTTTGTGATTACGGCAAATTCGCTCTTGCAGTTGAAGTTACAATGCAAAGCGGTCAAAAACAATACGAAATGGAAGGAGAACCTGTATCAAGGCATTTAGCTAAGCTCAAAAAGGAGACAGGAAAAGAAGCGTATTGTTTCTTCATTGCTCCTAAAATCAACGAATCCTGCATAGCTCACTTCTTTGTTCTTCACAAATTGAACTTGTCATCTTATGGTGGAGAATCAGTCATCATTCCTTTGGAATTAGATGTTTTCACAAAAATGGTCGAACAATCTGGTAAGGCAACTTACGAGCCTTCTCCGGAACAGGTGCATAAGTTCTGCAAGTATTCTATGGAAGTTGCTAAGAGTGTAAACAACGAGATGGAGTGGTATGAAAAGATCAGAAGCAAGGCTCTTGATTGGCTTGCAGCTTAAATGCGTATAATTGAATATACTCTATAACAATATAAGAGGATAATAATAAATGAAAACAGTTTTTGTGAAATATGGAAAGGAAGAACATTTACAGCAGATTGTTGATGGAAAGCTAAGATTTTCGCCTTCCCAAAACTATGTTAAAATGGAGGAACTTCTACATAACAAAGGACAAGGTGATTTGTTAGAAGGGAAAATGCCTTTACAAATCGAGGCTGCGCAGGTATACGATAAAGATACGAATGAATTAGTAGGGATTATGCCAAAACGCAGAATATTAATTAGCATTCAAGATGTTAATAATATGCCTGTATTTTGTCTTTCGTCATATTCTATATCTGAGGACAATATGTTAAGTTTAGAGCATGAGCATTTAGATTCTATCAAAAGCGATTTCCCTGATGCAACTCACGCTTTAATCATTCAAAGTTCAGATACTTTCATAGAGGATGTAAAAAGTATTATTGGTCACAAGATAGTATCTGATCATATCAGATATTATGATTACTCTATTAATACAATGCAGATGTATATGTATTTAACAACTGGAGATGAAAAGATTGTACATAATAGCAGCATGACATATGATAACCGTTATCGTCATTTGCTATGTAAAGACATTTCGTTTTCTAATCAAAAAGAGTATAGATTTATTATTACTGATGAATTAATTGAAAAACCTGCATTTTATGATTTTCACTTTAATTCTCCGTACAAAATCCTCCCAATTGACGAATTATATAGAAACATAATTCTCGAATGACTTTATTCAATAAACCATAGCCTACTGGCGCACCTGTTTTCCGTTCCACACAAGTCCGATTAGGCATTGTGGAGCATACCACAACAGGCACAAACCTTATTGGAACTAAATAAACTCAAGCTCTCGGAAACGCTCTGTA
>JAGOIH010000155.1 GCA_017995755.1 Sedimentibacter sp.
AAAAAACAAGTTTTTGTCTTCTGCAAATTCCATAAATATAGGGAGACTGGCTCCCCAGGTGGTTTATTATTTCGTTTCATATGTCAGGTTAGTGGAAAAAGGCCTTTTGGAAATTGGGGACAAGGTTAATTTTTCGGTGCCTACCGGGAATTTTGGAAATATTTTGGCGGGATATTATGCAAAGATGCTGGGGCTTCCTGTTAATAAGCTTATATGTGCCTCAAATGAGAACAATGTTCTCTATGATTTCATAAAGACAGGAGTTTACAATAAAAACAGAAAATTTTTCAAGACTATTTCTCCATCCATGGATATTTTGGTATCCAGCAATCTGGAGAGGCTCCTGTATTATTTAAGCGGCAAAAACAACAAACTTGTAAAGGATTATATGGAAAAACTAAATACTTCCGGCATATATGAAATAACTGCAGAGATGGCTGAAAAGCTGGGGGATGAGTTTTACGGAGGATGTGTTTATAAGGAAGAAGTTAAAGGAACCATTAATCATACATATAGAAAATTCGGATATCTCCTTGATACTCATACAGCGGTTGCATATAAGGCACTCGAGGATTACAAGACAGAAACAGGGGATGATACAGCTAGTATCGTTCTTTCAACTGCAAGTCCCTTTAAGTTTTCCAAAAGCGTTTACGAAGCCCTGTTCGGGAAAGCAGATGACGAGTATGAGGAATTTATATTGATGGAGGAATTGTCCGAGAGAACAAAGGTAAGCATACCTGAAAACTTAAAGCATCTTGAGTATAAAAAAATAAGGCATTTTGAAGTATGCAGCGTTGATGAAATGGAAGGCTATGTGGCTGATGCTTCTTATGAATCAGATAATGAGGTGGAAAATGGTTAAGGTTACTGCTCCGGCGACAACTGCCAATATAGGGCCCGGTTTTGACGTGTTTGGACTGGCCTTTAAATTATATAATGAATATACCTTTGAGAAAGCTGACGAGGAGCTGATAATTGAAGGATGCCCGGAGGCATATAATAATAAGGAAAATTTGATTTACAAATCCTTTGCTGTTACAGCAGAAAAATTAGGGCAAAAAGCTGAAGGGCTGAAGATTTCGGTGAAAACCAACATACCCGTTTCAAGGGGACTGGGCAGCAGCTCTGCATGCATTACGGGAGGCGTCTATGGTGCAAATGCTTTTTACGGCGGAGGACTTACAAGGGAAGAAATGTATAAAATAGCCGTAATGATTGAAGGACATCCTGATAATATTTCTCCCTGCGTCTATGGGGGGCTGACAGCGTCAATGATTGATGAGGAAATACCTTATTGTGTGGAATATGATATCAGCAGCGAGCTTATGTTTTGCGCCCTGATTCCTGATTTTGAAGTTTCAACCAGTGAAGCAAGAAAGATTCTTCCCAAAATGGTAGACCACAAGGATGCCGTATTTAATGTATCAAGGGCTGTTGTTTTATTAAAGGCATTGGAGACAGGCAATTTGGAGATGATTAATATTTCACTTAATGATAGACTGCACCAGAAATACAGGGGCGGCCTAATTCATGAATATGACGAGCTAAAAGCAATCTGTGCCCAGGCAGGTTCGCCGGCACTGTTTATCAGCGGTTCAGGGCCTACATTGATGAACATATCAAAGGATGAAATGTTTCCTGAAAAGATTAAAGACAGGGTAGCCGGTTTAAAACACAAATGGGAAATAAAAGTGCTTGGAATTGATAAAAAGGGAGCTTTTACGGAGGTTTTTTAGAATTCAGGCATCTATGATGTGTTTTTAATTACAGATTCAGGAGTTAAATAATAAAATACAATAATTAATATAATAATCGAGGTGGATACAATGAAAAAGTATTTGATTGTGAACAAGAAAATTCTTCCGGATGTATATGACAGGGTTATTGAGGCAAGAAATTTAATCAACGGCGGAAGCGTGAAGGGCATAAGTGAAGCAGTCAAGGTTGTAGGTATAAGCAGGAGCACATATTACAAGTACAAGGATTATGTTTTTTCTCCAGACGAAAACTCAATAGGAAGGAAAGCCGTGTTTTCAATGATGCTCAAGCATGAGAAGGGGATGCTCTCAAATGTTTTGAATTATTTGTCATTGCAGAATGCAAATATTCTTACCATAAATCAAAGCATTCCAATTAACGGAAAGGCATCAGTAACTGTATCCCTTGATATTTCCGACCTTAGCAAGTCCATTGATGAGGTGATGGCGGAAATGAAAAAAATAAAGGGTGCAACCCAGGTGAGATTATTATCAGTTGAATAAATGGGTGATATTATGTATGGATTGGTTTTAGAAGGCGGCGGTGCCAAGGGTGCATACCATGTGGGAGCATACAAGGCCATAAGGGAATTAAATATAGAAATCGGGGGAATTGCCGGTACATCAATAGGAGCGATAAACGGGGCAATGATGGTTCAAGGGGACTATGAGCTTTTGGAAAAGGTTTGGTGCTCTGTTAATTCATATGAATTATTTGATATTGACGAGAAGGCAATAGAAGATTTAAGGCGATTCAATCTCCATGATGTTAATTTTTCGTATCTTTTGCATCAGTCTAAAGAAATCCTGGGCAACAGGGGTTTGGATACTTCAAGGATTAGAGAATTGTTTGACTCATATATTGATGAGGATAAAATCCGAAGTTCTAACATTGATTTTGGAATAGTAACGGTTAACCTTACCGACAGGAAGCCCATGGAACTGATGAAAGAGGATATACCGGAGGGAAAACTGGTTGATTTTTTAATTGCCAGCGCAAATCTTCCCGCCTTTAAAATTGAAGAAATGGACGGCAAGAAATATTTGGACGGTGGATTTTATAATAATCTCCCCATAGATATTTTAGCAAACAGAGGTTATAAGGATATTATCGCCGTAAGGACCTTGGCCATTGGTGTTGTGAGGAAGGCCAGGGTGAAAGGTTTAAATGTCACCTTCATCCAGCCGTTTGAAAGTCTGGGGACAATGTTCGGTGCTTTGGATTTCAACAGGGAAAGAGCAAAGGAATTCATAAATCTGGGTTATTATGACGCCATGAAGGTTTTCAAAAAGCTCAGGGGCTACAAGTATTATATAATTCCTTTTGAAGGAAGTTTTATAAACATACTGGTGGATTTCTTCAATGAATACAAAGAAAAACTGTGTTTTGTAGGACATTTCCTTGGCTATGGCGAAGTGAGCGAAGACAGAATGTTTTTTGAAAAGATTCTGCCCAGAATGGAACAAATACTGGATATGAAGGGCAAATATGACTATCAGGATATTTGCATAAGGTTTTTTGAAAGAATTGCAGAAAAATACCAGGTTGAAAGGTTTAAAATATATAAAGCTGAGGAATTTATTGAATTGACAATTGAAAAATTCAAAGAAGCTCCGACGGCTTTCATTAAAAACGTACCGAATTTCATTAAACAAAACAGAATTTTATCACTTGCGGTTAAAGATGATTTGATTGTGGAGATTTTTGCAGAGCTATTCCTTTAGATCACATGGGGACGCACCTTTAACTCAAGATAAGTCTTCAAGGGCAGGCATTAAAGGAATGTCCCCGGTTTGGAGCGGAGACGTGGGTGCTTTCATATGACAGCAGCCAGGCTTTCTAAATACAAAACGGGACAGGGTGTCCCGTTTCTGCTTCTTATTTAGTTTTCAATTCATAAAATAATCAATTATCCCGGCACCTATTTTTTCCACCATAACATTTTGGAAGCTCGTGTTGTAAATATTCATTTCTTCTGTGGGGTTTGACATAAACCCTATTTCAATCAGTGCTGCAGGAGTATTTGTTTCTCTCAAAACTTCAAAATTGCGGTCGAGAATTCCGTCTCTGTACACTCCGTTAATCGTAATTGCATTCAAGTAAATGGCTTCCGCTAAATTATATCCATAGGATGGATCCGTATAATTTATTGTGTTGTAATAAG
>JAGOIH010000156.1 GCA_017995755.1 Sedimentibacter sp.
AGCAAGTCTATAGTCGAAATGAATATCTGCAACAAGGGGTATGTGAATTTGCTTTTTTATTTCTTTTATTGCTTCAGCATCCTCATAGTCGGCCACTGCCACCCTGATGATTTCACATCCTGCTTCTTCCAGCCGGAGAATCTGTTCTACTGTTGCTTTTACATCCTTGGTGAAAGTATTGGTCATGGACTGGACAGTAATATCTGCACCATCACCTATTTGAACATTGCCGGCCATAACCCCGGTACTTTTTCTTCTGATTATTTTATCCATAATTTTCCTTTCAGAAAATTTTTAAATCCTAAATATTCTCAATATATCCTTATAGGTTATAAACAGCATAAAACCTATTAAAAATACAAAACCTATAAAATGAATATAGCCTTCTTTTTCCATAGGCAGTGCCTTGCCCCTGATTCCTTCTACAGCTAAAAATATCAGCTTGCTTCCGTCCAGTGCAGGAACAGGCAATAGATTCATAAAGCCCAGGTTAATGCTTATAAAGGCTGCAAGGCTCAAGAGTGAAAGAATTCCGCTTTGAGCTGCTTCCCCTACCATTGATATTACCATTACGGGACCGCCCAGGGCATCACTGCCAAGTCTTCCTGTTACCAGCTGTCTTATTGTTTTAAACATAAGTTCAATATAATACACGGTTTTATACATTGAAGAAGTAATCGCTGTAATAAATGATTTTTCAAGCTGAGTATTAAATCTAACTGATATTTGCTCCTGGAGGTCAATATTGTAATCTAAAATCTCACCCTTTCTGTCCACGGTAACCTTGACTGTTTTATTTGAATTTTCAACCTGACCTATCAGCTCATCCCATGTATTTACATATATATCATTAATTTTTATCACTACATCCCCCTCCATAATGCCTGCTTTGTATGCAGGGGATGTAATATTTGAAGGCTTAACGGTTGTAGTTGTCTGGCCGTTTACAAGAGTTGAGGTAATTCCTATGATTTTTCTGTAGCTCTTGTCTATATTTGCCTTGCTTATTTTGCCGTCTCTTTCATATTCAATGGTGTAGGAGTTTTCCTCCGGTGATATTAATTCATAAAAAATATCTTCCCATATATATGTTCTGTCACCGTTAATGGAAATAATTCTATCTCCTGTTCTTAATCCTTCCATATATTCATTGGAATTTTCGTCGATGAAATCCACATGATTCCCATAAACTCCATAACCAAAGGCAATTATTAGAAACAGGACCAAAGCTAATACAAAGTTCATAACAGGACCTGCTGCAATTACCTTAGCCCGCTGGCCTATAGATTTTGTTCCAAAGCTTGTAGGTGTTTTTGAGTCCTCCTCTTCGCCTTCCATCAGAACAAAACCGCCTATAGGAACGGCTCTGATTGAAAATACCGTTCCGTTTTTTTCACGTTTAATTAAGGTAGGTCCCATTCCTATGGCAAATTCATATACCTTTATACCTACACTTTTAGCTGCCTTATAATGCCCATATTCATGGACCAGGACAATAGCAGAAAAGACAAGAATCGATGCTATTAATGTTAACAATATTTCCCCTCCACTTATAGAAAATGCAAAATAAAATAATACACTGCCGGAGCAACAAATAAAACACTGTCAAATCTGTCCATTATACCTCCGTGACCGGGTAGAAGATTCCCAAAATCCTTTATTCCGTATTCTCTTTTTATTTTAGATGCTGTAAGGTCACCTGCCATTGAAAATACT
Source organism: Sedimentibacter sp. (assembly GCA_017995755.1). Taxonomy (GTDB): domain Bacteria; phylum Bacillota; class Clostridia; order Tissierellales; family Sedimentibacteraceae; genus Sedimentibacter. Next base: position 1,717 of record JAGOIH010000156.1, read on the forward strand.
GATGCACTTACACTAAATATTATAATGTAAAAATATTTATTTATGCTTAAATAATTAAAAAATATCAGTGATAAAATTGTGCTTCCGGCAATACCGCCGATTGCGCCTTCTACTGTCTTATTCGGGCTTACTTCAGGATACAGTTTGTTTTTACCGAAAAACTTGCCGGTAAAGTATGCAAATGTATCTGAACCGAATGCAATAATGTAAACAAGCCATACAAAGGGTGAACTATTCATAAGCATCATGTGATACATGAAGAACACTACATATGTACCCAAAAATATTATCTCTGAAACCTTTTTAATTGTTACCTTCCTGTTAAATACAAATATCAAAAAGTTAACTGATATGTATAAAAAAAGAAAAAAATCGAAAAAGTGCCTGTTTACAGTTATTTTCTCAATAAACAAAGCAAATGCAAAAAAATAATTAACTATGGCACCATAGTCAAAACCATTGCCAAAAAATATTTTTGATAATTCATAAATAGCTATGCATGTTATAGCCAAAAAAACAAAATCATACAGAGAGCCGCCTAAATATGTTACAAAAGCTATAAATACTCCGCCTATAAACCCGGTTAACACTCTTTGTCCCATAGAACACCGCCTAATTGCCGTATCTTCTTTTTCTTTTTTGATAGCTTTCAATTGCTTTAAATAATTCGTTTTTATTAAAATCAGGCCACAGAACCTCTGTAAAATAAAACTCGGTATAGGCCATCTGATACAAAAGAAAGTTGCTCAATCTTATTTCACCGCTGGTCCTGATCAATAAGTCAGGATCAGGCATATTATATGTAAACAAATATCTTTTAAAACTTTCCTCATTGATTTCATCAATGCCGAGCTCTTTGTTTCCACATTCTTTAACTATATTTTTAACAGCTCTTAATATTTCATTTCTTGAACCGTAGCTTAATGCAATATTCAGATGAAGTGTCTTGTTGTTCTTGGTAAGTTCTACAGCCCTTTCCACTTCTATTCTTGTTTTATCCGGCAAATCCTCGATATTCCCCATCATTGTGATTTTAACGTCGTTTTTATGCAGGGTATTAAGCTCATTGAATACAAATTCAACCAGAAGATTCATCAAATAATCTATTTCCTTTTTGTCCCGGTTCCAGTTTTCAGTTGAAAAGGCATAGACGGACAAGAATTTTACTCCTATGTCTCCGCAGGTTCTCACAAGGTCGATCACCCTTAAAGCACCTTCCCTGTGTCCCATTTTTGCAGGCAGATTTTTTTGTTTTGCCCATCTTCTGTTTCCATCCATTATAACTGCAATATGTTCAGGTATTTCTCCTGATAATACTTTTTCTTCCAGCATCTTAAACCTCTTTCAAATACACTAAAAATAAGATATATACAGGGTGACCGTACCATCTGAATAAATATCCCTTATGACATATGGTTTTTCCAGGTTGTTGAATCTATTATTTCTGCCTGTAACTTTAACTATGTTAACAATTAAATTTGAGCTTTCCAGTTCACCAAGTGCTTCTTTTAACGGATAACCGGTTAAACTATCCAATTTACACCTCTAAAATTTCTATTTCCTTATCTTTATATATTTCATCTATGATGTCTATGTATCTGTCGGTGAGCTTCTGCATTTCTTCTTCAGCTTTCTTCAGGTCATCCTTTGAGATTTCGCTTTGTTTTTCAAGTTTCTTGATTTCATCATTAGTATCTCTTCTGATATTACGGACTGCAATTTTAGAATTTTCAATTTCTTTCTTGACGACTTTTAACAGATCTCTTCTTCTTTCTTCTGTTAGAACCGGGATTACAAGTCTTATTAATTTTCCGTCATTTGCAGGGTTTATTCCCAAATCGGATGTCTGCAAAGCTTTTTCAATGTCCTTTAAGGCATGTGCATCCCAGGGCTGGATGAGAAGCATCCTGGGCTCAGGTACTGAAATATTGGCTATTTGATTTAAAGGTGTCATTGTACCGTAATAGCTTACTTGAATTTTATCAACTAATTTCGGATTGGCTTTGCCTGCTCTTATTGTAGCAAGCTCCTCCTTGAGAAAACTTATGGATTTTCTCATTAATTCCTCTGATTTAAATATTAGATCCATATACATAACTATCCCTCCTTAATTATAGTTCCTATGTTTTCTCCTGAAACAATTTTTTCAATATTTTCGGGGTTTTCTATACCAAAAAC
>JAGOIH010000157.1 GCA_017995755.1 Sedimentibacter sp.
CTCATACGCTTCTTGCCCTCTTTTTGCTTCTCCAATAGCTTTTTCTTTCTTGTGATGTCTCCGCCGTAGCATTTTGCAAGAACGTCTTTTCTCAGGGCTTTTACGGTCTCTCTGGCAATAATCTTATTTCCTATTGCAGCCTGAAGAGGTACAGCAAACAAATGTCTCGGAATTACTTCCCTCAGCCTTTCAACTATTGCTCTTCCTCTCTCATAAGCCTTTTCTTCATGAACAATTATTGAAAATGCATCTACCAGCTCAGAGTTTATCAAAATATCCATTTTCACCAATTCAGACTGTACATAGCTGTCAAGCTCATAATCCAAAGAAGCATATCCTCTTGTTTTAGATTTTAATGCATCGAAGAAATCATAAATTACTTCATTCAAAGGTAATTTATAATGGAGTATAACTCTTGTTGCCTCCATGTATTCCATATTTACAAATGTGCCTCTGCGCTTTTGACAAAGCTCCATAATTGCTCCCACATATTCGGTAGGACTCATTATTGATGCGGCAACTATAGGTTCTTCCATATATTCGATTTCCTGGACAGGAGGCATATTTGTAGGGTTTTGCAATATCATCATTTGCCCGTCGGTTTTATATACTTTGTATATTACACTTGGAGTTGTTGCTATAATATTTAAATCAAACTCCCTCTCCAGTCTTTCCTGAATTATTTCCATATGAAGAAGTCCAAGGAATCCGCATCTAAACCCAAATCCCAAAGCAACCGATGTTTCCGGCTCATATGTTAAGGAAGCATCATTTACCTGAAGTTTTTCCAGGGCATCCCTGACACTGTTGTATTCCTCGCCCTCGGCAGGATAAATACCGCAAAAAACCATGGATGTAACCTTTTTATAACCAGGGAGAGGGTCTTTTGCAGGATTTGCACTGTTAGTTATTGTATCTCCCACCTGACAGCTTTTTACCTCCTTCATGCTGGCACACAAATAACCCACATCTCCCGAATAAAGACAGGATACGGGTTTCTGGAAGGGTGAAATTATGCCTGTTTCTGTGACATCAAAGGTTTTGCCTGTTGACATCATTTTTATTTTATCTCCCTTTTTAACCTGGCCTTCTTTGATTCTTATGTATGCCACCACACCTCTGTAGCTGTCATAATAAGAATCAAATACCAAAGCTTTTAAAGGAGCATCTTCGTCGCCTTCAGGCGGCGGAATCTTTTTTACTATTGCTTCTAAAACCTGGTCGATATTTATATTTTCCTTAGCTGAAATCAGCGGGGCATCAGAGCAGTCAAGACCTATTACATCCTCAATTTCTTGTTTAATTTCATCTGGTCTTGCGCTTATCAAATCAATTTTATTTATAACGGGAACTATTTCAAGGTCTTGATCCAATGCCAGGTACACATTAGCCAATGTTTGTGCTTCAATACCCTGAGCAGCATCCACAACCAGTACAGCTCCTTCGCATGCAGCCAGACTCCTTGAAACCTCATAGCTGAAGTCCACATGTCCCGGAGTATCAATTAAGTTCAGGGTATAGCTGTGTCCGTCCTGTGCCTTGTACAATAAGCTCATGGTTTGAAGCTTTATTGTAATCCCTCTTTCCCTTTCCAGGTCCATATTGTCCAGTACCTGGTCCTGCATTTCTCTGTGTGTAAGAAGCCCGGTGTTTTCTATTAACCTGTCTGCCAGTGTTGATTTCCCATGATCTATATGAGCGATAATCGAAAAGTTTCTTATGTATTTTTGTCTGTCCAAAAAAATGAACCCTCCTAAATTTAAACTAAGGGTATTATATCAAATGTTTATGTAAATGTAAAATTATTATTTATCTGCAATTATTGAATTTCATTAATATATTCATATAATACTTCTGTCAGCAGCTCAGCCGTATATTCAATTTCTTCATATGTATTCAAGGTGCATCCTACCTCGATAAGCAAAGAATAATCAGACAAATATTGATTAAAATATGCACCTTCCCTTATAATTATTTTCCTGAAAAGCCCCGGATACATTTCATATGCTATATCATACAGCCTTCCCGCATTTTCCTTCAGTGCTCCGGCATTTTTATTTTTACTCCCTGTCACAATGGTACAGGTTGCTGCATTTTTGCCGTTAATCTCGATAGTTTTAACTTCCGACAGAATTGCTTCATAATTGGAATTTTCTTCAGCACCGTCACGATGCAGATCGATTAATACATTTTTTTTGCTGTCGGATAATACCTGCCTGACTGCATAGTTTGAATTTGCATAGGATTTATTGTAATCCGGATAGTCATTGTAGCCTTTTAAGTGAATATTATTAATACCTTGGTTAAGCAGACTGTTTGAAATTTTCGTCCCTATCCCCAAAATATTTAAACTTTCGTCCAATGACCTGTACTTTGAGTCATAAGCTGATTGAAAGGCTTCAGTCCCATGAGTATGAAACAATACTACATTCAAGCCGTCAACATTAGGAGCAGTCTTTAGAAATAATTTTCTTCTGCTTGAAGAGCTTCTTGATGTTGTCTGAATAACTTTAAAAAAACTCTCTTTTTTATCATCTGCCAGGTAGATTTCACCATCAGCTTCAGGTTCATAGGAATCTTCCTTGAAAATTTCCAAATCCCTCTCGGGCTCCTGGCTTGCTATTGTTTTAAAAAACTCATTTTTATGAGATTGAGGTTCAATGTTCTCGATTATATCCACATCATCACTTTTTTTTTCCTTAAAGGTCTTTTCCAGAAAGATGTTGAAGTAAGACATAACCCTGTCAAATGTGCTTAAATCATCTTCTTTGCCGCTTGCATTATATTTAATTGAAATTGTTGTAATATCCTTACCTGTCTTTCTTTCCTCAGATAAATTATAAACAAAACTGTACCCCAAAAAAAGTGCTGTCAAACACAAAATAGACATCACCATGTAAAATGACCTGCCGCTCTTGTTTTTTCTTCGTCTCTTCATGATCTCAACTCCACATATTTTCTCGTTGTAATATACTACTCCATAAAATATCTAAAAAGTAATATATTAATGTATATGTGTATTGTTTCCTGAATAACACTGTTAATTTTTACAATTATATTACGAATTTACATATCCGGGATGTACTGCCCTGTTTATTGACTCTGCCAATAAGCCCGACAAGGAATCAATTATTTCATCCACATAGCTTGGTGTTACAATAGATTCTCCATACATGGGGCTTAAAATTTCCTTTATGAACGCATGCTTTTCATTGTAATTCAAATCGCTTAATATACCCATAATTTGACCTACGTCGTCAGTTTTATCTTTTAAGGCCTCTTCCATCATTTCAATTGTATCATTGACAATAGTGGCAGTATCAACCACCGTTGGTATACCCAGTGCAATAACCTTTGTTCCAATGGATTCCTTATTAAGGGATCCCTGCATATTTCCAATGCCTGAACCAGGCTCTATACCTGCGTCAGTTACCTGGACAACCGCGCAAAGCCTTCTCATTTTGCGGGAAGCCAGGGCATCTATTATTATTATTAATGTAGGCTTGATTATTCCAACAACCCCCGCAATTGTATTAATGGTTTCAATTCCTGTTGTACCTAATACACCCGGCTCCAATATTGATACATCATTGAAGTCCTTGTCGTATTCTTTTTTATAGGCCTTGAAATACTGTCCTGTTACTTTAATTTTATCAAGGGTCCTGGGTCCCAGGGCATCAGCTGTAATATTTCTGTTTCCCAAGCCCACCACCAGTACCTTGCCCCTGTCAAGTCCTGATATATCTCTTATAGCCTTTGACAGGATATCAATAACTTCATTTCTTGATTTCTCCGAAAGAAGCTTTAGGCTTTTTGTTTCATAGGTAATATATTTCCCCATTTTCTTGCCTACTGCTTTTTCAGCTTCTTCATCTTTTATTTC
>JAGOIH010000158.1 GCA_017995755.1 Sedimentibacter sp.
GTATGGCTACTGCAGATCAAATTAAAAGCTTAATTAAAGCTCATAATGATAATGACAATGAGAAATTCAAAACTATAGTATTGCAAATAGCTGCTTATGAGGCCAAACTTAACCATGAAACTCTTGCTCGGGAATTGAAGAAACTGGCTGAAAAAACAGGTAATGTCAAAGCGAATATACTTCGTTTTAATCAGATGAACAATAATCCCATGCTGACAATGGCAGTTCCAACTGAAAGATTGAAGGATTTAATTGTATCTGACGCTATTCAGGATAGAATAAAAAGAATCTTAAATGAATTTAAAAATAGAAACAAATTGAGAAGTTATGGGATGAGTAACCGTCGTAAAATTATTATTGAAGGGAAGCCAGGAACTGGAAAAACATTTACTGCTTCAGTAATAGCTTCTGAAACAGGGTTGCCACTTTATACAGTTCAAATGGATAAGTTAGTCACAAAATTCATGGGTGAAACTAGTTCGAGATTGAGACAGATTTTTGATTCTATTGAGAATTCAATTGGTGTTTATTTTTTTGATGAAATTGATGCGATTGGAGCAGATAGGAGCTTGGATAATGAAGTTGGAGAAATGCGAAGAATACTAAACTCTTTTCTTCAATTCATAGAGCAAGATTCATCTGAGAGCATTATTGTTGCAGCAACAAACAACCAAAAATTATTGGATCAGGCATTATTTAGGCGCTTCGATGATGTTTTACATTATTCAATGCCAACTGAAAGCGAAGTAAAACGTCTGTATCAATATAAGTTATCAGTTTATCAAAATGATTTTGTTCCATCGACTGAATTAATTGAGGAGTCGCTTGTATTAAGTCATGCTGAAATAATCAGAGTATGTGAGGATGCCATTAAGGATTCTATATTGGATGATAAAAAAATAACGCAATCCAAGATGCTGAACTTAGTCAAGGAACGATTAACATTACACTCTGGAAAGGAGGCCTAACTATTGGCAGTTGAAAAAAAGAACATATTTTTGAAAAATACAGAAGCATCATTTTCGTATGGTTCACGACCAACGCCAGTCGGAAAAAATTATCCCGTACGAAATAATAGTAAGGCACATGCTAAATTTATTGAGAAAAAATTGAACGAATGCTACGAGCGTTCAGCAACTCAAAAGCAAGTAGCTGCAATAAGATATAAAAAAGGTGTGTACCTTGAGTTTTCTAGTGCTGCTAAATATGATTTAGCAATTAAAAGCTTAGAAAACAGAACTCAGGGCATACGCCTTTTGAATGTAAAATCTGATGAAGAAACGGAAACAATTAAAGCAACAGTATATATTCCTGCGGGAAAGGAATCATTTTTTATTAAAAAAATTGAAGCGTATTCATCGGAAGTTACTGAAAAAGGAATTCCAAAGCATAATGATTTAGTTCGTAGTATTGAAGATATAAGAGTTGCAATGCTAGATTCATTTTGGATAGGAAAACCAGAGGATATTCCAAACGGAGTTGCTCAATGGTGTGAAGTATGGATTAGATATGATGATTCATCCGTTAAAGATGCTTTAGCTAATATCTCAGAATGTTGCAGAACATTGGAAATAGATATCGATCATAACAAATTGATTTTCCCGGAACGAATAGTTCACCTGATAAAGGCGAATAAATCTCAATTATCTATGCTGATCAGTTGTTGCGAATATATAACTGAATTTCGTAGAGCACCTGAACCTACGAGTTTCTTTGATAAACTTTCTGGTGCAGAACAACAGGAATGGGTTAAAGAATTGTTGAATCGGACAGAATTTGTGGACAGTAAATCTTTTATTTGTCTGCTAGACACAGGTCTAAACAGTTCACATCCTTTAATTGCTCCAGCGATAAAAGATACAACAACAGTACAAGCTGTTAATGATCCGTGGGGAGCAACTGACCATATGGGGCATGGGACTGAAATGGCGGGAGTAGCTTTATATAATAATTTAAAAGATAAATTGATAGATCCAAATAAGCTAGTCATCAACCATAAAATTGAGTCTGTTAAAATTTTGCCACCAAAAGGTGTAAATCCAATAGAGTTATATGGGGCAATTACTGAACAAGCTGTTGCATTGGCGGAAATATCTAATCCAACAGCGGATAGAACATTATGTATGGCTGTAACTGCTCCAAGCTTCAATACAGAAGACGGTAGCCCTACTTCTTGGTCTGCTGCTGTGGATAGTATCACATCAGGCGCAAACGAAAACGGCGAAAAGCGCTTGTTTTTTATTAGTGCAGGAAATGTATTTCCCGAAGAACTAACTTATAATAACTATCCTGATTCGAGTATTCTTCATGGAGTTGAAAATCCAGGGCAATCTTGGAACGCTGTCACTGTTGGAGCGATATCAAATAATATTCAAATTTCAGACTCTAGCTATAAGCATTTCCGTCCAGTTGCTGATGTAGGTCAATTGTCGCCGTATAGTTCTACTTCTGTAACGTGGAGTAATAAATGGCCAGTTAAACCTGAAATACTTTTAGATGGCGGTAATATGGCTACAAATAACATAGACTATACTGAGTGCGATGATTTATCTCTTTTAACTACATATCACAAACATTCAGTACGTCAATTTTCAACCATTTGGGGAACGAGTTCAGCTACCGCACAAGCATCATGGATGGCAGCACAGATTTATGCAGAATATCCTGGTATATGGCCTGAAACAGTACGAGCTTTATTAGTGCATTCCGCAAGATGGACTGAAAATATGCATAGACAGTTTTGCGAAGTAGATACCAAAACAAAAGGCAGAAAACAGTTGTTGCGTACTTGTGGTTATGGTGTTCCTAACTTGTCAAAAGCTATTCAGTGTGTCGATAATTCGGTGAATTTGATTGTACAAGGTGAATTACAACCATTTACCAAAAATCATATGAATGAAATGCACTTGCACGATATACCTTGGCCAAAAGAAGTATTACAGTCTTTAGGAGAGACAAAAGCAATAATAAGGGTTACTCTTTCCTATTTTATAGAACCAGGTCCTGGAGAAGTCGGTTGGAAAGATAAATATAGATACCCTTCCTGTGGTCTTAGGTTTGATGTTATCAACTCTAATGAAACAATAGAAGGTTTCAAAAAACGTGTTAATATTAAGATGCGTGGTGATGACATAAAAGATAGTGGAGATGGAAGTAGTCGAGATTGGTATTTGGGTGTTGGAAATCGCGATGTTGGTTCAATACATTCGGATTTTTGTGAAGACTCAGCTGTAAATTTATGTGATGCAAATTATGTTGCAGTTTATCCGGTTATCGGTTGGTGGCGTGAAAGAGGTTATCTTGGCAAATATGACAATAAAATAAGATATGCTCTTGTTGTTTCAATTGAAACAACAAAAGTTGAAGTTGATTTGTACACGCCTATTATTAATAAAATTGAAACTACTCCAATTGTTGAAATAATAATCCCTAGATAAATATTGCATTAAACATATATATAAACTGGAAATGTCAAGAAATGTATAACCACAAAGGACCAAAACTATAAAATAGAATAGTTTTGATTTCTATGGTTAAAGCCATTTTTATCCAGGGTACTGTTCATTAATACATCGATTTGAAGACAAACTTACAATATGATGTAGGGGGTATTCCATCCGGAGTAAAGACTTTAATAAGTTTTTTCAGTTTTATTGTTCTTCTTTAGCAGGAAAGTATATTAATTCTAAATTATAATGCTCCTATCTATCAAGGCAATTTTTTAAAAAATTAAGTTAGATCCTCATTTTGAAAAGATTGTTGATATCATACTGACTCCTTGTACAACGATAATTTGAAGAGAGGGGGAAATGCATGATTAACCTAGCAAATATCATAACAACCGTTAGAATCGTTTGTAGCGTTGTATTGC
>JAGOIH010000159.1 GCA_017995755.1 Sedimentibacter sp.
AAAAAAGAAAGAGCGTATGATTAAAATAAAGGGGGACGTTATATTTAAATGTTACACGCGCTTTCTTTTTTTATATTATGTGATAAATCATCTTTTTTATTCAATAATTTTAAATAATTTTGGGTACTTTCGGAGTACGTTTCTTTTTGTTCTTGCACATTGCCGTGAGAGGGGCTGCAGTTAAAATTTACTAGAATTTATTCAAGCGGATTTCTGCCTTGAACAAGTCGCCGTCTATACTCAGTTCAAGGGACCCTTCCTGAACTTCCATCAGGCTTTCGGCAATTGCTAGCCCTAAACCGCTTCCTTCTGAGCTTCGGGACACATCGCCTCTTTTGAATCTTTCCATAAGCTCATTTACGGGAATATTAAGTTCATAAGCTGATATATTTTTAAAACTCACAAATACATTGTCTTCGTTTTCTGAAATTACAATATATACTCTTGAACCTTCAAGGGTATATTTGAAAATATTAGAAAGGAGATTTTCCATCACTCTGCTTAAAAGCCGCCCGTCTGCCCTGGCATATATTTTTTCATCTGATGCCGTAACCTTGAATACTAAATTCAATTCTTGTATTTTTTCGTCCAATTCTCCCAGCAGCTGCTCAATCAGTGAATTTATATGGACTCTTTCGAATTTTGGCTCAATGCTGCCGCTGGTTGCTTTTGCAGCTTCAAACAAGTCTTCTGTAAGTTTTTTTAGTCTGCTGGACTTCCTTTCCAGCACATCCAGATACTTTGGAGCATTTTCAGAATCCAGCCCTTCTCTTTTCAACAAATCCACATAGGAAATGATGGATGTAAGAGGTGTTTTTATGTCGTGGGATACATTTGTTATCAGTTCAGTTTTCAGTTTTTCGCTTCTAACTTCATTTTGAACCGCTGATTTAAGGCCTGAGGTTATTTCGTTGATATCTCCCGAAAGCTGCCTGAATTCACCGATGCCTTCCAATTTTATCTTGAAATCATAATCGCCGTTTTTGGCTATCTGCAATCCTTCTTGTATTTTGTGAAAATGTGTAACTTTTTTATATATGATGTATGTTGTAATAATTATAATTATCGCAAGCAATAATGGCTTATCAGCGGAGTAAACAGAAACGAAAATAACAAATACTGCCGCTCCTATTGTTTTGTACATTAGAGGACCTGATGCTGCCATTTCTGTCAGTGTTTCAATTGATTTGGACACTAGAATATAAATTACCGAATGTTTGATAAAAGTTCCGTTTTTAATATGCCTTACCAAAGAAAGAAACAGTATTAATAAAAGTGCTGATATTGCTGCTGTTATTATGAGCATTGCCAATCTCATAAGATTTTCGCTGGTAAATTTGATATCTAATACATTGGAAAATTCCATTCTGATTACTGCTGTAATCCCGGCAAGAACAATTATATTTAGATCCGTAAACAGTTTGTCGAAGGATGTGAGATGAATTTCGCTGCTTTCATTGTTTCCTGCCGCTATTCCTGCTGATGATATAAGATATGAAAAACATGCCAGAGCCAAAAGAGAACATAGGACTATCACAGCTGTGTTCCTGATTAGTATCTGCCTGTCAGAATTCCATCTGTTTACTCTGTTTAAAAGTGCATCATCTTCTATGGCGGCATAAATATGCATATTTTTATTAAAGGTTCCTGATTCGAATATATCGGTCAGGGAATCTGAAACTATGCCTCCGTTTTCAGGTCTTAATTCTATCCCATTTTCGTCTAAAAAAATATAAGCGTTGCGGAGTGAATAAAAATCTTTGTCAGGATTATCGGTATTTGTCGTCTCATTTTCCCCGTCTGTAGCATAGTAAATGTAACCTTGGGGCAAATTAAGCTCACTGATTATCTTTTCGTAGTTTGCCAGGTCTGAATTAATTATTGATTCTTTTATTTCTTGGATTTCCTGGTGTTTATCAATAAAAAATAATTCTTTTGTTTCCGAATTGTCCTCATAATTATTTTCTGCTATATAGTTATTGTATAAATTTGTAAGCTGCCAGTTATCCTTTATGTCTATCTTATCAACGGTTCCTCCGCTTAGTATATAGTCTTCGTTTTTATATACCCGCATTATAAATTCAAGACGCTTTGCCGCACTCCTAAGGTCATTGCTTATAGTGTCGCTTTCCAAATAGTGTTTCACAGCAATACTCTCATAATTTTTAACCTTCAAATATATATTCAAAGCTGAAGATACTCCTATCATAAGGAATGCTATAAGCAGAACAAATGCTGATAATTTTGTAATATACTTTTCTTTAAATATCTTCCACTTTGTAACCAACACCCCACACCACCTTAAGGTACCTTGGATTTTTAGGATCTATTTCAATCTTTTCTCTAATCCGCCTAATATGGACAGCCACTGTATTTTCCGGATTGAAGGAAGGTTCGTTCCATACATTTTCATATATTTCGTCTATAGAATAGACTGATCCCTTGTTTTTGGTTAACAAGAGCAATATTTTATATTCAACAGGTGTAAGCTTTACCAATTCTCCGTCTACAGTTACTTCTTTTCTTCCATCGTCAATCACCAGGCTTCCTGTTGCATACACGTCGATTTTTTCCATATCCAAAGCCCCGCCCAGAGCCGTATATCTTCTCAGGTTTGATTTCACCCTTGCTATAAGCTCCAGCGGATTAAAGGGCTTTGTTATATAGTCATCTGCTCCCATATTGAGCCCCAGGACTATGTCAGATTCTTCGGATTTGGCAGACAGCATAATAACCGGGATGTTTTTAATTTCCCTTATTTTTGTTGTAGCTGTTATGCCGTCCATTTCCGGCATCATTATATCCATAATTATTAAATGCACTTCATTTTTTTCAGCTGTTTCAATTGCCTGCTTTCCTGAATAACATTTAAAAATATTGTATTCTTCGCTTTTTAAATAGGCTTCAATTGCATCCACAATTTCTCTGTCGTCATCACAGACTAATATGTTCATGTTATTTCTCCTGTCAATTAAATCTATTCACCATTCCGAACCTAAAGCCGTTTCCCTTCTATAAAGGTATAAGATTCGGCAGGTTAGAGCATTTCACAGTTTCATTAACCAATGTGTTTACTCACTTTGGTTGGAGAAATTGAGTAGTGAACCTAAAATTTAATATTTAATCATACTATATAATTCTTAAAATTTAATTAAAAAACGGGGTGGTGTCCCCCGCCCAAATTTACCTGTTAAACTTTATGGTGCGTCCAATTATTTGGACTAAATGCAGCTTCTGCTTAGTTAACACAGATTTTCAAAAAAACCTAGGCTTCATTGAAGGCTTGCAAGAGCCTTTTCCGCCCAAGAGGAATCTTTCAAAACAGCCCTTCCAACACCTATGAAATCTGCCTTGCTTTCTGCTAAGAGGTTTTCGGCACTTTGTGGCTGCGTAATTCCACCTGTCAATATTACAGGTATTCCAACTTCTTTTTTAATTATTTCCGATTGAAGGGAAAAGTATCCCTGCTCATTTGAGTTGCTTGGAATATAACCGCACATACCGCCTGATATGTCTAACATATCCACTCCTGCTTTCTCAAAACACGCCGCAGCTTGAACCGCATCATCCATAGTGAGCCCGTCTTCCCTGTCATCAGTCGCTCCAAGTCTTAACAGTAAAGGATAATCATCTCCCACAGCTTTTCTGACAGCTTCAATAATTTCAAGGTGTATTTTAATTCTTCCATGGATGTCACCGCCGTATTCATCAGTTCTTTTGTTTGATAATGGAGACAAAAATTGATCTAAAAGATAGCTGTGGGCAGAATGGATTTCAACTCCGTAAAATCCTGCTTTTTTTACTCGTATTGCAGCATTTTTAAAATTGTTTATTATTTCTTTAATATTGTCCTTTG
>JAGOIH010000160.1 GCA_017995755.1 Sedimentibacter sp.
GTCAGGGCTTCAACCGTCTTTTCCAATGACAATATTTTGTCAACTGTTGGCTGAATTCTTTTTATTTCTTTTTCACTGTATGAACCAAAAATTTTTTCCAAAAAACCTTTCATTTTTTTATCCTTCCACTTTATTTTAGAGAGCTGAAATATCCGGCTGTATAGCCTGAGCTCCATGCCCATTGCAGATTAAATCCCCCGCAGTCTCCGTCCACGTCAAGGATTTCTCCTGCAAAATACAAGCCCTTTACCTTCAAAGACTCTAAGGTCTTTGGATTAACCCCGGAAAGTTTAATCCCTCCTGCCGTTGACTGGGCCTGCTGCCATGAATTATGTCCTGTAACCTCAAATTTCCACTCTTTTAAAATATCTATTATTTTATATATTTCTTTCTTGTTTAATCTGCCGCATAATTTATTTATATCATCAAAACCTGCTTCATATAATACAACAGGAATTAATTTTTTATTGATGAAGCCAACCATGCCCTCTTCTATTGTCTTATAGTCAATTTTTCTAAACCTGTCTTCCAGTATTTCATAAAGCTTGAGCTTTGAATAAAAGGGAAACATATCTACGGTTAAAAAGGGCTTGTTTTTCTTGTTTAATTCTTCAATTACCCTCCGGCTTACCTGGAGAATTGGAGGTCCTGAAATGCCATAGTCGGTAAAAAGTATTTCCCCCTCTTCTTCCCTTATGAGTTTTTCCCCTGCATAGGCTTTTACGATGCCGTCAAATTTTATTCCTGCCATCCGTTTAAAATATTTTCCGCTTAGCCTTAACTGAACAAGGGCAGGAAAAGGCTCAATTATTTCATGGCCGAAGGACCTGGCTATTTCATATCCTTGTCCGTCAGAGCCGAGCTGTGGACTTGCTTTTCCTCCTGTTGAAAGGATAATCCTGTCTGCAGCATGAGTATCATTTCCAATAACAGAAAATTTATCTTTGGTTTTTCTTAAATCTGTTACGTTAAAATCAGTAATTTCCTTAACCTTTAGCCTTTGTAATTCGTATCTTAAAACATCCAAAACACTTGAAGCCTGAAGAGAATTCGGAAAAACCTTCCCGCTGTCATCCACGTAAGGAAAAATTCCCAGGTCTTCAAAAAAGTCAAGGGTTTTTTTAAGGTTAAAAAAATTCATTACATCCTCAGTAAGTTTTAAATCCTTTGAATGGTAGCATTCCTTTGACAGGTTCATGTTTGTATAATTGCACCTGCCGTTGCCGGTTGCAAGAATTTTTTTGCCTACCCTGTTTAACTTCTCGTAAATGGTTACTTCTGCACCGTTTTTTGCTGCAGCTATTGCTGCTGTCAAGCCGGATGCTCCTCCTCCGATTACAGCTATTTTCATAATTTATTCCTGTTCCTTGATAGACTTGTATGTTTTAATAATTTGCTCTGCTGCCTTAAGGCCGTCAATTGATGCTGACATAATTCCTCCGGCATAGCCGGACCCTTCTCCGCAGGGGTAAATACCCCTGATATTCGCCTGCATTTCATCATCTCTGGTTATTCTTAACGGGGATGATGTTCTCGTTTCAACTCCGGTAAGAAGTGCATCCGGCCTGTCGTAATTTGCTAAAAGCTTGCTGAAGGCTGTTATCCCCTCAGCCAGGCTTTCACATACATAGTCGGGCAGGCAGTCCCACAGGTTTGCAAAAGTGCAGCCCGGTCTGTATGTTGGATAAATTTCTCCAAAGGATGAAGAAACGGTCTTTTCCTTAAAATCCTTAAAAAGCTGTACAGGTGCGTGGTAATTTCCTCCACCTGCCTGATAGGCTTTTCTTTCCCAGTATCTCTGAAATTCAATTCCTGCCAGGGGGTTTTCATCTCCCCCGAAATCTTCCGGATTAATCTGGACAACTACGGCAGAATTTGCATTTTCCAAATCTCTTTCGTGAAAAGACATGCCGTTTGTCACTACTCCCTGCGTTTCGGAAGCGGATGCGGTAACAAGACCTCCGGGGCACATGCAGAATGTATACACGCTTCTTCCATTTTTGCATTTATGAACAAATTTATAGTCAGCAGGTCCTAAAAGCGGATTGCCTGCCATATCTCCGTATTGAGCTTCACTTATCATTTTCTGGGGGTGTTCAACCCTGACACCTATGGAAAATGGTTTTGATGTAAGATGGATTTTATTGCTGAGCATTTCAAAAGTGTCTCTTGCACTGTGACCTATGGCAAGAACCAATACATCTGTTTCAATGATGTCGCTTTCGGTAACAATTCTGCAGACTGCATTATCTTTAATTATTATGTCTGTCAAACACTCTTCAAATCTGAATGTTCCCCCCAGACTTATTATTTTTTTTCTTATATTCACAAGAACATTTCTTAAAAGGTCTGTTCCTATGTGGGGCTTGTTAATATAGGTGATTTCCGCTGGAGCACCTGCTGCGACAAATTCTTCCAACACTTTTTTGCCTCTTTTTGATCTGTCCTTTATCAATGTGTTAAGTTTCCCGTCAGAAAATGTTCCTGCCCCGCCTTCCCCGAACTGTACGTTTGAGCCGGTATTTAATATGCCTTCCTTCCAGAACTTTTCAATATCCTTCACTCTTTCCTTAACAGTCTTTCCTCTTTCAAGAATTATGGGTCTGTAGCCTTTTTCTGCAAGAAGCAAGGCACAAAAAAGCCCTGCGGGACCGCTTCCTACCACTACAGGCCTGTTGTTTAAAGGCTTTTCTCCTGTTGCCTGCACATCGTATACAAAGGGCTCTGCAATAGATATATTGCCGTTTCTTTTGGATATTTTCACTTCCTTGTATGTATCAACATCTAGTGAATAAGTAAACAGTATTTCGTCTTTTTTTCTGGCATCTATTGACTTCCTGAAAATGGTGACTTCTTTTATATCTTCTTTCTTAATTCTTAAGGCTTCAGCAGCTTTAATTAAAAGCTCTTCCTCCTTATGATCTATAGGCAGCTTTATTTGCTGAATTCTATACATTGTTATACCTCTTAATTTCTGTCATTGAATATAATGTCCCTTAACTAAAATATTCATCAGCCCGGTCCGAAGGTTTGGTGTGTTTAAATGGTCAGGTCATCTATGGGACTGGACATTATTACATAAGTTTCCGTGTTTCCAAATGATTGGATTTTTCTTACCAATTCCTCCAAATGGGTCATTTCCCTTAAATATGCTCTCATTATCATGCTATGGGGACCTGTAACATGATGACATTCAACTATTTCATCTGAGCTGCGGGCAAATTTCAAAAATTCTTCCTGATTCTCAGGTTTTATTGATGCATTTATCAATACGCTGATTGGCTTTCCTATTTTTGTGCTGTTTATTACAGCCTTGTAGCGTTCAATTACTCCTTTTTCCTCCAGCTTTTTTACTCTCTCTGCCACTGCAGGAGGGCTTAAGGATACTTTCTTTCCTAGTTCTTTCATGGAAATTCTTCCGTCATGCTGCAATATGCTGATAATTCTCAAATCCGTCTGGTCCATCCTACACCGCCTTATAAAATTAAGTATATTTACCTTTTTTTATTAATTTACAATTGCGATAATGTCTTTTTATATTATAAACAAATCAATTATAACATATTATTGTATGCATTAATATTTAAAACAGGATATTTTAAAAAATAATATATACAAACATTATTATTTGTGGTAATATACTTTCATAGTCAAACTATTTTAATATCAAATTAATATTCAATGTTGATTATTAATAAATTATATCATAGTTGCTCTAATCATATCAAGAAAAAAAACATTCCTGTTCTTATGAGGATAAATAAAATAAGACATTATTAAGTAAAAAGGAGAAAATATGACGAAGTTAAAAATTACGGAAACCTCTC
>JAGOIH010000161.1 GCA_017995755.1 Sedimentibacter sp.
ACCTGCCCATATACAAATGGTTATACGGAAGGGGTAAACAACAAAATTAAAGTTCTTAAAAGGAACGCATACGGTGTCAGGAATTTCGAAAGATTCAGAAACAGGATACTGCATGTGATGAGTTAGCGGCACAAGCTCCGGCCATGTCAAGTACACCCGCATGCGGGTGTACTTGACATGGCTCAAAACCACCAAAAGCACAAATATGGGCGATTAAGCCAAAGATTCGCTTAATCACCCATATTGATAATCATATTTTGTACCTTTATTCAATGTTAAGATTTTCTAACCCCAACAATTGACAAAGAGCCAGAAAAAAGCGGCTTCCCTCAAACTGAGGAAAACCGCGGGTTTTTGGCGGAGGGTTAGGGATTTGAACCCTAGGTTCCTTTCGGAACACGACTTTTCGAGAGTCGCACCTTCGACCACTCGGACAACCCTCCAATATATCTACAAACATCAGGTCTCAGAAATCCCTCGGAAAAAGGAGAGAACTGATGGAGAGAACAACGGTATTAAATTTTCGGACCTGACTTGCAAAAACAAGTCAAATCAAGGAGTATGGCCTCTATAGTACCACATAGATACGGCGCTTTCGAGTCGAGCTCGTTATGACCTCTTCGATACGCTTCCATGTTGATGTCAACTCTTTTATTTTATCTAAAGTAATGAGCCTTGTCAACGTGTTAATCCTTGAATATTTCTTTTTTATATTTTAAACCTGCAGGGGTTATGGCTACTCCTCCCAGGGCAGTTTCCCTAAGCTCCAAGGGCATCTGCCTTCCCACCTTGTACATTGCCCGCACCACTTCATCAAAGGGAATTTTGCTGTATACTCCGCTCATAACAAGGTCGGCTGTTGTAAGGGCGCTTACTGTGCCGGCAATGTTTCTTTTGGCACAGGGAACCTCAACCAGGCCTGCTACCGGATCACATACAAGGCCTAATATATTTTTTATTACTATGGCTGCTGCAGATAATGCCTGCCCGGGAGTACCCCCCATCATTTCAACAACTGCTGCTGATGCCATGGCTGCCGCTGAGCCGCATTCTGCCTGGCATCCTCCTTCTGCACCAGAAAGGGTTGCATTTTTTGCAATTATGATTCCAACTCCTGCCGCAGTAAATAAGGCATTGGTTAATTCGTCTTCTGTTTTATTCAGTTTTTCTCCTGCCGATAAAACAACCGCAGGCAGGATTCCGCAGGAGCCTGCTGTGGGGCATGCTGCAATTCTGCCCATTGCAGCATTTACTTCTGAAGAGGATAAGGCCCTGGCCATTGCCCTGTTCATGAATTCACCGGTAAGAGTATTTTTATTGTCTGCATAATGCTTAATTTTATAAGCATCTCCACCGATTAATCCGCTCACTGAATGCACCTCATTTTCCTGTGCATATGTGGATGAGCTCATCATAACATGTAAAGTGGTTTTCATTTTATCCGTGACTGTCTGCCGGCTGCTTTCGCTTTTTTCTATTTCCTCCTGTATAGTATATTCCCAAATGGGAATGTTTTTTTGAGTGCATATTTCTATTAGTTTTTTTCCCGTTGAAACAAACATTATAATACTCCCTCCACTATGGGATTTATAAATTTAACATTATCAATTTCTGTGATTTTTCTTATTTTGTTCATTGCGTCTTCTGTTATTATGCTGTCTGTTTCAAGGGTCATGTTTGCCATTTTCCCCTTTTCGTTTCTATATACACGCATGTTGGCAATATTAATATTTTCTTCATATAAAATAGAAGATATCTTTGAAATTACCCCCGGTAAATCCCTGTAGCGGGTTAGGAGTGTAGGACGCTCTCCTGTAAATTCAACAGCCTGGCCGTCAATATCAAAAATAAGTATATTTCCGCCCCCTATTGATGAGCCTGTAATCATGGAAACACTGCCGTCATCCTTTGTTATTATAAATCTGACTGTATTTGGATGGACATCGCCCAGGTCGGCAGGGGTAAATACAATTTCTATTCCTTTTTCTTCTGCTGTTTCTAATGAGTTTTTTATATTTTCATCCCAGGGCTCCATATCTAGAATGCCGGCTGCCAATGCTTTATCCGTGCCATGTCCCTTGTATGTTTCAGAAAACGAGCCGTGGAGCAAAAATTCCACTCTTTTAATTCTGCCGCCTGCTATTGAAGCAGCAACCTTTGCCAGTCTTGCTGCACCTGCTGTATGAGAGCTTGAAGGTCCTATCATAATAGGACCTATTATATCGAAAACACTAAAATTACGCATATTACTCCTTTTTTTATTAATGAATGAAATTCTTCATGTTTCAAACCCGGTATTATTTTTATTCCAGTTCCTTGAATGTTTTTACTGCGTGTTTCAGTTTTTCTACTATTGGCAGATTATAGGGGCATTTTTTTTCACATTTACGGCAGCGCACACATTGATCCGGCTTAACCTCCAGAGTGTCATATTTAAGCTTGCCGTATTCAGGCATCTTATATCTGATGACGTAGTTTTCAAATACAAATACGTTGGGTATGTCTATTCCTTCGGGACAGGGCTTGCAGTAACCGCACCTTCTGCAAAAATCTGTTCCCAGGCTTTCAACCTCTTTGTTTATTATATCCTGCTCTTCCTGTGTTAAGGGCTCGGAATCTATTCCTGCACCTGCATTTTCAACAACCTGTTCAATTGTATCCATACCCGGTATTGCAACTGTTATGAGGTTCGAATTCATAATATATTTCAAGGATAGGCGTGGATTGTCGAATGCGCCGCCTGCCAGCGGTTTCATAGCTATGGTTCCCATACCCTTATCAAGTGCTTTCAACAATACTTCCGTTCCCTGGGACTCAATAGGATTAAAAGGAAATTGAACTGTTTCAAGTTCATCATGAACAATTGCTTCCATGAGGATCTCTCTTGTGTGGCTTGTTATTCCTATGTGTTTAATCAGCCCTTGTGCTTTTGCTTCCAGCAAAGCTTTCATTGCCCCGTTTTCGGAAAAAATGGTATCCAGATGCCGTTTAGAGCCTACATTGTGAAGCTGATACAAATCTATACATTCAATATCCAGGTTGTTTAAACTCTCTTCAATAGACTTTTTCATTGAATCATAATCATAGCTCATTGCCTTGGTTGCAATATAAAAATTTTCCCGGCCTGCTTCCTTGAGACCCTTGCCTATATATTTTTCGCTTATTGTGTATGCCCTTGCTGTATCAATAAAATTAATCCCTTGTCTTTTGCATTCAAGTATCAAATTAATTGCTTCTTCTTCGCTTACGTGTTGTATGGGAATTCCGCCGAATCCTATTACAGACACTTCCATGCCTGTATTTCCCAATAATCGTTTTTTCATATTCTACCTCGCAGTTTTTGATGGATTAATTATATATTAGAAATGTGGTAACGTCAATTCAAAGGAATCAAAAAAAATTTTGCACTCTGTGCGTTTGACTTACCAGCCGTTTTTATGAAAAAAACCCATAAAAATGGGGTGAGTCATAAAAGAACATCCCGCAATGTTCCGCGGGATGTCTATATAATTTGGAAGAAGATAAAAAAGTATTATCGATATAATTATCTGCATAAATTCAGCATTTATACATATATTTTGAGAAATTTTAATAATATTAATTATAAATCGCGGGACGAAAACTGGAGTACAGGTAAACACCCCTGTTGTCAAATATTCTATACTGTGATAACCAATTAATGAATGTCCCCGTTACATTTTAGAAGGTGATAGCATGAAGAAAAACAGTCTTATTATTTTGCCGGTTTTTATAATTTATATTGCAGTTTTCAGGTTTATTTATCTGGAAAATGGACTGTCTTTAA
>JAGOIH010000162.1 GCA_017995755.1 Sedimentibacter sp.
GGTTTCATTAACAAGCATACTGTTTAGTACTATTTTCCCAACCGATTAGTTTACTTACTTTGTTTATAAACTTAATTATTATGGTGTTGAACTCTCTTCTATTGTCTAATATACCTCTATAATAGAGTTGCCAATGCCTGTTAAATGTTTCTCTTAAACATAGTACATTAAGCAGTGCATCCACTTTTACAGAAACAGGAACCAGATTATTTATCATAATACTTTTTGATTCTGAATGGTAATAAGCATCCCAACTTTTGGTTTCATAAGATGCAGTATTTTCTTTGGCTTCTACTAAAGCCATTTCATAGATTGATATGCCTCGCTTTTTCGCATATCTAAGTAGCCTATTGAATGCCATATCATTTGCACAGTTCTCTCCTTTATATCGGCAGAGATCGTTTTTGTTTATTCCTGGGATATTATATACAACGATTGTATATCCCCCCTGAGTTTGATTAATTGAATAATTCATAATATTCCTCCTAAATTATTGAATCTTGTTGCCAGGAAGGATATAATTAATATACTTCCTGGACTTTACTAGGTAGATACGATATGCCGGTACCCTCTGTTAGTTTGGCGACTGGAGAGGGTCTCAGGTATATTTTTATGTCTGAAGAGTACTCATGTTATTCCTCTCCCCCTTTACTGCCCTCAATAAATGAGATTAAATCCTCTTTAAGTATTCGATAATCCCTGCCTGGTTTAAAAGCCTTTAGTTTACCGGACTTAATTGCTCTTTGAATTGTCAAATTACTTACTTGCAAGAATTCTGCTATCTGCTTTAATGTCAGTATTTCGGGCAGATTGTCATATCCCATAAATTACATCACCTCCTATTCATATCATTTCATATCATTTATTATCATTTTATATCTATTATTGTTGAAAGTCAATACCATATTATCCATAGATTGATAACATTGGTATCGTCTATATACAGATGACATAATTGATTTTTTTCTTTTCTTCATTTTGTGAATTAGAAAAATAAAGAATAAGAGTAGTGGAACTATATCCGCTACTCAATTAATATCGTGCTATGAAATTTAATAGTCCATTTATGTGATTTTACTATTCACCGTCTATTACTTCCGGCTTGTCCTCAATTTCATTTTGAGAATCCAGCATAATAATCATACCGTCGATTTCTTTTTCCTGATTGCAGCAAGCATCATACTGAGATTTTATGTGCTTTGACTGCTCAATAAGCTGGTGTTTTCTTCTTTGGATTATAAGTTTGTTTTGTATAAGTTGATCCATATTAAGCTCTTGCTCTGTCTGCTGTGTGAGAATTATCTTACCGTCTACTACTAATACGTTTTTGTCTTTAACTATCGTTTTCATTTTATATCCTCCTTTAATATAAATCTATTTGCCCCATGTAGGAGCTGCCCTTCCATACCTCAATGAAGTTAATCTCCGATCCCTGGAAGAGCTGCATCTTCCAGGCAAAACTATTCATATTTTGTATATAGTCGGTAGAATCGGGTATGTCTAAACCATCTACATATGCACCTGAAAAATCGACATAATCATCAAAGAATACAGCATCATTGAAAGATACTGGAGATCCTGCCTCGAAAACCATACCCTCCATAGCACTAAAATACAAATTGTTGTCCTCCGCTTCGATACTTCCGATTCCGTCAAAGGAAATACTGGCTGAGTATTGATAACCCCGGCCTAAATACAGATTCCTTCCTACTCTTGCGTCAGTATCAATGTTGATAGTACCACCAATAATATCTCCTATTATAGTCGCACTACTTGCATAAAGATTCCCTTCCATATCCACCGAAAAAGGTGCATCTTCAAAATCAGCATCACCAAGATATATGCCTTTTGGGTCTGCCTTGAAAACATTATTGCCAGAGCCTATAATCATATTTACATTAGACATAATGGTATTAGCCTTAATATTTGCAGCATTCAAATTGTAAACATTTACTATCTCAGCATTTATTTCTCTAATATTTTCACTGTCCAAATTAAAAAGCATATCATTAAGCTCTCGGCGAAGTGCTGTAACATAGTCATATAAGGCCGTAATATTCTCTTTATCATTGCCTGAAAGCTGTGGCATTCTCCCGAACATGATTAATCACCATCCTTATGAAACCGAAGGCGAATCCTTCGTTAATAGTGTCTGCATTTCTTTGTATTTCTCCATAATTGCTGAAAGTTTATCATATTGGGTTTGCAAATTCTTCATTTTTTCTTGTATCTCTGTCTGACATCCCTCTATTAGCTTCATGTCAATATTAATAAGCATTTCGAGGTTGGATTTCGTTAAATTTGTTCTCATTTTTTACCTCCATAAAATTTGTTATTGTATTTCTACATGAATACAAGCAAAATTTCATTCCGGTTTCTCTCAGTAATGGATTTATATTACCTGAAGTAGTTTAGTGCAGAATTCTATTTGTGTACTGAAGAAACTTGCATGTAGAATCTATTTTAGGAGCTTTTACTCTTCAATAATCTTTCACCGATTGCTTTTCTTTGCGCTTCAGTTAAACTGACCTGCCTTTTTGGAGTAACCTTAATCCATGTTTTTGGAACAAGGTAAGTTTTTGCCCCGGCACTATCTGAAGTTTTTAGCTCTGCCCCTTCTCTATTGCAGAGCTTGTCCAGCTTCTTCTGAAGTGGCTTGTTATATGTGTACACCTGGGCTTGACTCTCTTCCTCGTTAAACAATATGACCGTTTCCTGTTCATATCGTGTTAATTTCATCAGCTCTTCCTCCTTCAACTTTTACTCGTCATAATATAGTCTCAATTGTTTAAACTTTTTGTATATGCAAATATAGGCTGCTATTGCTTTATCAAATCTTGCTACATTGTTGCTAATTTGTGCATTAGCAATGCTGCTGAGTATTGAACGGTAACGTAAAACTAAAAAAGGATTTTCTTTCGCAGCTCGTTCCATATCAAGCCGATACTCCGGATATAGTTGAAATACGTTTTCAGCTCTTTCTATCAGATTTGGGGTTATAAAACCATCTATTCCCAATTCTATACCTCCCTGCTATAATAGATTAAGTGAGTATAGTAGGGAGCGGGATAGTAGAATTGCCTGCTCTATTTTTTTAGTCTGTGACTTCAGATGCCCTTTGGAATTTGATTTCATCCAAAATGCAGTCAAGCACATTATCAGGAAGCGGTGCCAATCCTGCCTCTTCCAAATTCCGGTTTATACTTATCTTCATGGACTTGCTGTAGTCGTATTCTGCATCAACAGATCTTTGTATAGAGTTTTTCATAATCTCTAGCAGTTCCAGTGTTTCTGCATTACGGTCAATTCGCATAGTGAGGCTGCATATTGCTTCCGGATCTAGCTGTCCTCCGTGTGTATGAATTTCATAATGGCCTCTACAGTACCCGTCTATTGTGATTTTTCCATTCATTTTTCTATCTTCCTTTCGTTAGTTGATATGTGTTTAGTCAGTAAGGTAACAACCTTATTATCTTACTGTATCCCCTATAAAGATAAACCCTCCTTCAAATTCCTCTACTGCCGGCTTTATTCCTGAAATTTGCCATATCTTATAGCATAATTCCTGCCTCTGCTTTAATATCGATTCATATTCCGGCAGCCACTGATCTACTTCTTCGGGGGTTCTTTTAGGACTTTCAAGGAATTTGGTCGCTTTGTCCCACCTCGCTAATACTTTGTTGTATTCGGTTCTTAGAGTTTGCACTATATCCATACAAATAACCCCTTAGTCCCAAGGAGCCTTCTCATTGCAAGGGTAGAAGTCGCTTGTTTCAATGAATTTCCTATAAGGTGCTAAAAAGT
>JAGOIH010000163.1 GCA_017995755.1 Sedimentibacter sp.
CTGACAGGACTATGAGAGCAAGCAGATAAGCCGTAAAAACCACATTTGTCACTATGTTTATTATGATCAGTCTTTTTAATGTAACAGGTTTCGACCTGTAGTAAGTCAGCTTTGATTCATTGTGGAGAAAACTGTTGTCAACCAGGCAGTTTATAAAAACCAAAATAAATAACTCAACAATTCCGAGCATTATGAAAAATTCTTCATCTGCTCTCAAAATGTAGGGTATTAAAAGTGTTGTTAAAAAAATTATAACAGTTGATAAAAGAACCCAGTTTTTCTTTTCCTTAATTGAATATACTAATAATGGCATAAAGTTATTTTTCTTTTCCATAACCCACACCTCCCAATTCCGTGATAAATATTTCTTCAAGACTCATTGACAGCTTATCAAACAAGAGAAGAGTGTGTGTATTTTTAAGATATTTTTCAAGGTCTTGCGTGCTTCCAGTCATAGTTACAATATATACGCTGCCTATTTTTACATATTGAAGCAAGCCAAATTCTTTAAGCTGTTCAGGGTCAAATTGGCCCTCCACGGCAAACTGAACTCTTTTAATGTCCTCTTTCATCTTTTCAAGGTTTTCTTCTTTTAAAATTCTGCCTTCATGCATTATTCCAACCTTGTCGCAAATATTATCCAGTTCTTTCAGGTCATGGGAGGAAATTATGACAGTCATCTCATTATCCATTACCTCTTTTATAAGTACATCCCAAAACTTTCTTTTTATTACTGCATCCAGGCCGTCTACTATTTCATCAAGCAAAAGAAGTTTTGGCCCGGCTGCTATTGACAATACAAATGCTGCCTGCTTCTTCTGGCCCTTTGACATTTTATTCAATACTTTGTTTTTATCTATGTTAAAGTATTTCAGCAGGTATTCAAATTTTTCTTCAGACATATTATACATAAGTTTTTCATAATGAAATAATTTGTTCAATGTATACTGATAGGGAAAAAACAATGTATCCTGGACATAATAAAAGTCCTTTAATATTTCCGAGTTTTCTTTGACCTCTTCCCCGTCAAAGGTTATGTACCCTTCATCTTGCTTGTAAATTTGCATTATATGCTTTAATGTTGTGGTTTTTCCGCAGCCGTTGGAGCCTACCAAACCATAAATCTGGCTTTTTTCGGCATTTATGTTTACATTGTCCAAAACCTGAAAGTCACTGAATTTCTTGCTTAAATCATCTATTGTTAACATCGCTGCCTCCTTTTTTGTCCGAATTTAAAAATTCTTTTACCATTTCTACAATTCTTTCATCCTTCAGCCCGGTTTTCTTCAGGGACGCAATAACATTATACAATTCATCCTTTATATTATTTACATATAAATTCTTTAATTCATCAGCATCCTTTACAAAGTTTCCAATACCCTTCACGCTGTAGATATAATTGTCTTCTTCCAGGTACTTATATGCCTTTTGGATGGTGTTGGGATTGATTCTTATAGTTGAAGCAAGCTCTCTTACAGAAGGCAATTTTTCATCGGGTTTCAAAGACTTAGAAAATATAAGCCTGACTATTTCATCATAAATTTGTTCATAAATGGCTTTTGGATTATCATTATCAATTCGAATCAATCTTTTTCACCCCCCGGTTATGCATTCATGCAGGCAACCGCATTTCTCACATATTCAAACAATCGGCCTTCATATACCGGCTTTAGATTCAAGTTATTGTAATCATCCGGGATAACAAGAGATATTTCCTTCTGTAAGGGTATTATTCCTTTCAGAAGATAAGATACAAAGCTGGAGCAGACATAATAGTGTTCTCTTTGATAGGGTATGTTTAAGCGAATTAAAAAAACATTTAAAAAACTATATCTGTATTTTCCCGGTTTGGCTATAAAATCATTCAACCGCATGGAAATAATATCATAATCTTCATCAGTTACTTCAAATTTATATATTTTACATTTAGTTTCAGGATGCATTTTAAAAACGCCGCTTTCTATATTCTCTTTTACAAATCCCCCAACTAAGGGAAACCAGGTAATCTTTCTTCCGAAGCTGAACATTGTCGAGCAGTCATCTTCAAAGGATATTGAAATATGATTGTATGGTTTTTTGGAAAGGAATTTTAGTGTTTTGCTTATAACTGTATTCGTTTGAGTTAAAACAATTTTTATCTCCTTCATAATAGTCCCCTAAAAATTTCGTTACAAGTGTATTAGTACACTTAGTACAGTAATTGAATTATATATCATGGCGCACCCGATGTCAAGAAGAAATTCCTCAAAAAAATGGTGCACCTGAGAGGAATCGAACCCCCGACACATGCCTTAGGAGGGCACTGCTCTATCCTTCTGAGCTACAGATGCACGTTATTTTAAAATGTTACACTATTTTTTTTATTCTGTCAATATTATTACTCAATATCTCCCATATCCCTATGTGCAACTTTATTTAAAGCAAAATTTTCTATCCATAATTACTCTTTTAAACAAAAAAGTTTAGATAATAAACTTTTCAGATTATTTATAATTCCTATTTTCATCCTGAGAATTATAGTTAAAATAAATCTTTAAAAAACCTTCCTAACCTTACCAGAATATTTGCTTTTTCTATATTATCATTCACAGCAGCTTCAACCTGTCCAATTTCTTCTCCATTGACAAAAATACTTATTCTTCCTATTATATCACCTTTTGACAAGGGGGCTTTAACAGATTCATTGTAGGTTATTTTTGTTGTAACCACATCTTCATTTTTTATGACCCTGCTTAATTCTGATGCAGGAAAAACATTCACCTTTCCGGTTTTTGAATTGGATATATAAACCTTGTCTATCACTTCAGATACGTCGGTTAACTTTGATTTCTTAAAGTTGTTTTTTCCGTAATCTAATAGCTCAATAGTTTTATTTAACCTATCATCATGGGTTTGGGCCCCCAAAATTATTCCTATGAGCCTGAAATCCTGACCACTTCCTTTTACAGGCATGGTGGATACCAAACAGAGACCTGCCTTGTCCGTATATCCGGTTTTTAAACCGTCAGCCCCTTCAACAATACCTAATATAGGATTTGTTGCAGGCTTGCTGAAATTTCTTTCAGGAACAACCAGCTCAGGCTGTTTTGTTATTTCCAAAATTTCAGGATATGTGCCTAAAACATGCTGCACCAGCTTGTATAAATCCGATACAGACATATAGTTCTGTCCTGTTTCCTCGTCATTTATAGGCAGGCCGTGAGGATTAATAAAGCTAGCAGACAAAAGGCCAAGCTCTGAAGCTTTGGCATTCATCATATTGACAAAGTTGTCCTGAGTTTTTCCAACATGCTCTGCCACTGCAGTGGCACAGTCATTTCCTGAGGTTATGAGCATTG
Organism: Sedimentibacter sp.; assembly: GCA_017995755.1. GTDB lineage: Bacteria > Bacillota > Clostridia > Tissierellales > Sedimentibacteraceae > Sedimentibacter. Next base: position 3,339 of record JAGOIH010000163.1, read on the forward strand.
CATTTACCAAGGTTCTCAGTTTAATTGTCTCCCCTGCTAAAATTCCAAAACTGCTTCCTTCCGTAGCAGCGGCATGGCCGCTTATCAACACATCGTCATCAAGAGATATCTCGCCTTGAGAAACCTTATCCATCATTACTGTGTAGGTCATCAGCTTTGAAATGCTTCCGATGGCAAGCTGCCGGTTAACATTGTATTCATAGAGTATTTCACCGCTTTCAAAATCCCCCAGCAAGGCTCCCTTAATATTTTCATCTACATTTATATCTGCAGCAAAAACAAGAGTGTTTGTTAGCACAATGATTAGTAAACACAGGGAAAGCATTTTTCTGAGATTCTTCATAAAAACCTCCTACCATCTATGTTACAATTATACAATAATCTGCAGATAATTGCATTAGCAATTTTCAAAATTTGTTGAAAAATTTGGTATTATGTCATTTTTTTATTTATC
>JAGOIH010000025.1 GCA_017995755.1 Sedimentibacter sp.
ATTATAGCAAAAAATATTTAGGAGATATTATGAGTATTTATCAGGATTTAGCTAACATAAAGGTTGATAGGGATTTAAAAAAGAATGAAAATGTTTTAAAAGAAACATTTAGGGATGCCAATGATATAGTATTTCGCAACATGAAGGTAGGACAAAATGAAAAGCTAAAAATACTCCTTTTTTATGTTGATGGGATGACTACAAAGGATTCCATAAGCGAATTTGCTATTCAAACTTTAATGGAATCTATTGATTTGGAAAGTTTAGAAAAAAGTAACGGAATAGAGCTGGAAAACAAGGTTTTGCAAACTAATATTGCCATAACCGAACTTGGAGTTTTGAATACATTGCAGGAATGTGTTGACAAAGCATTGTCCGGGGAAACAATTTTGTTTATAAATACATGTTCCAGGGCAATATGGCTTTCATCAAGGGGATGGCAATTAAGAGGTATTCAGGAACCTGCAGCAGAAACTCTTATAAGGGGACCAAGGGATGGTTTTATTGAAACAATGAAAATCAACATCACCCTTATAAGAAGAAGAATAAGAGACCCAGGGCTAAAAGTAAAATACATGCAGGCGGGAACAAGATCCAAGACTGACCTTGCTATAATGTATATAGACGACCTGGTAAATAAAACAGTCTTGGAGGAAGTTGAAAAGAGAATTAAAAACATTGATATAGAGGCAGTTTTAGAAAGCTCCTACATTGAGGAACTAATTGAGGATGATGTTTATTCGCCCTTTCCCCAGGTTGAAAACACAGAAAGACCTGATGCGGCAGCTTCGGCATTGTTGGAAGGAAGGGTTGTAATTGCAGTAGACAACACACCTACTGTATTGATGGCACCTGCAACCTTCGTATCATTTATGCAGTCATCGGAGGATTATTATGAACGATGGATGCTGGCTTGTTTAATAAGGATGATAAGGTATATAGCACTGCCCATAGTTATACTTTTGCCTGCGATTTATGTGGCTGTAACACAATTTCATCCTAATATGCTGCCAACACAGCTTGCCCTGCATGTGGCCGCCTCAAGAGCCAACGTACCCTTTCCGCCATATTTTGAGGCATTGTTAATGGAATTGGTAATGGAGCTTGTGAGGGAGGCTTCGCTGAGAATTACAACTCCGGTGGGTTCCACCATAGGTTTAGTCAGCGGTTTGGTTATCGGCTCCGCTTCCGTTGAGGCGGGTTTAATAACGCCAATAGCTGTAATAATAGTTGCATTGACAGCCCTGGCTTCTTTTGCAATACCAAGTTACAATTTCAGCACATCACTAAGAATGATAAGATTTGGTTTTATAATATCAGCTTCCTTTTTCGGATTATTTGGGATATCAATTGGACTGTGTATTTTAATTATACATCTATGTACATTGAAAAGTTTTGGGGTGCCTTATTTAACACCTATGACTCATTTTGTAGAAAGAAGAAGCGACCTGAAAGATACTATAATAAGACCAAAAATTAAAACTCTTGTGCGAAAACCAAAATATTTGCAGGTAGAAAAGGAAAATGGAAAATGATGTTTGAACAGAAAATTACGCCGTATCAAAATCTATCAATTTTAATATTAGTATCATTTGCCTTTCAATCTATTTTGATGCCACTTCTTTTATCTGAAATTGACGGGCCTGTGGGCTGGATGACTATAATAATTGCAGCTTTTGTATTATATTTTGCTTTAAAGCCAATTAATAAAATGATGCTGAAATATAAGGATGATTCCGTATTAAGTATAATAAATAAAATATTTCCCAAGTTTTTATCAAGATTGACAGGAATATACTATATATTAATGTTTTTAACTGCAAACAGCATATTAATGAAAGATTTTGCCGAACAAATAAAGTTGATGATGCTTTTCAGAACTCCCCTGGGAACAATTATAATTGTAATTTTGCTTACCGCAAGTTATGCCACAAAGAAGGGAATAAAAACAATTGCAAATATTGCATCCATAGCCCTTTTAACAGCTTTTATACCATATTTGCTCATAATAATATTTTCTACCTATTATGCCGATTATACAAATGTTTTTCCTATATACCCCTTTGACATTAACGGGGTTGTAAGGTCTGTATCCGGGTCGGTACTGGGATTCTTCGGTTTTTCAATATTATTGTTTTCAAACAGCATGGTCACTGTTCAAGAAAACAACAGATTTATAAGCAGAAAGTTTATCCTAATAAGTTCAATTTTGTATATTGCTTGCTATTTGCTTATAATTGTCAAGTTTGGGATTAAGGAATCAGTACATTTGGTATGGCCCTTTATTTCTGTTATGAAGTATGTAAATATTCCAGGATTTTTTTTCGAAAGCACTGAAATTGTTGGTTTGTGCTTTCAGATAATAGTTTCATTTTCATGTATATGCATTATTGCATATTTTACAAATATGACAATGCAGGAGACTTTTAAGACAAGAGAAAACGGGTACTTTGTATTTATTCAAATTCCTGTATTATATATTATGGCAGTTGTATTACCCGGAATGTATATGATGTTTCCATACATTCAATGGCCCATAGTCGTATTTAGCAGCTTGAATTTATTAATACCCTTAACAGCTGTTTTAGTGGACGTCAGGTCTAAAAAGGCAAAAAATAAATAGTGCTTATGATCCTGAATTATAAATGATTGAATTGTCCCTTGAGCGGCATCGGAAGATGCCTGATCCTATTCTAATTCAGCATGATAATGACGTAATAATCATTCATAACAACTAAACAGGGCTGGAAGAACTAAAAAAATATAGAGGTATAAATGAAAAATATAAGAATTATAATTATAACTGTAATATCATCCATCTTGTTGACCGGCTGCTGGGACAGTATTGAAATAAACAAAAGGGATTATATATTCGCAGTTGGAATTGATAAAAATGATAAAAATCTTACCTTCACTTCAGAGATACCAAAAATAAACGAAGGAAGTGAAGAACAAAGATTGGTATATACAAAGGATTCTGAGAATTTTGCCGATTTTTATGCAACAAGCTACCTGCATTCAGAAAAGGCTATTTCAGACAGGCTGATGCAGGTAATTGTACTCGGGGAGGATGTGGCCAGGGATTCTGAAACAGTCAAAAGAATCTTTGATGAAATCCAGCGGTCGCCGCAAATGAACAGAAGAGTTAAAATATGCATTGCAAAAGGCAAGGCACAGGATATTATTAACACTGAAATACCCAGCAATCCTATTGTTGGAAGGTTCTTAAGCGAAATGCTCATTAAGCTTAAGAGGGAAAATTATCAGGATGTCTATACATTTGATGAGGCAGTTTTAAATCTTGGAAAAACAGGAAATACAATGATACCTGTTGTTGAAATTAACGAAAAAAGTTTAAAAATTGAAAGAGCCGGAGTTTTTAAGGAATATGAATTAAAGGGATTTTTAGAGCCGGATGAAGTAGCTGCAGTTATGGTTGTATTGAATCCCAACAAAGCTAAAATCAGAAACGTAAATATTATGGTTGAAGGCACGGATGTTTCATTAGGAGTCGTAAATATTATTATGACAACTGATATGAATATAAGCGGCGATAAATTAACAGTCGATTACTATGCTACGCTGAACAGCTACATAGATTCATTTATCATAGGAAGCAATAAGCTTGAAGATCAAAGTTATCTTAATAAAATTAAAGAAGAAGCCATAAAAAGCATTCTTACGGTTTCCGAATCTGCTTTGGATAAGTTGCAGAATGTTTATAGAACAGATTTGTTAAAAATTAAGGAAGGTTTATTTAAATACCACAAGAAGGACTATGAAAAAATCTCCGGCAAATACGATGAGGTGTTCGCTGCGGCAGATATAAACATACATCTGGACATGGTCATCAAAAGTACCGGTTTAGTAAAATAAATTTTGGGTACTGTTCTTTTAGCTTTCTGAGAATACTCCCTGGAACAAAAGGAATCGTCCTTGAAATTCAGAAGAGAATTTCCAGTTTTTTGATTTTGTATTGCAGGGTTTGTCTTGGAACATTGATAAGTTTAGCTGCTTTTGTAATATTATTGTCTGTTTGTTCCAATGCGGATAAAATAACCTCCCTTTCAACCTTTTCAACGGCAGTATTCAAGTGTTGGATTGTGCCGGTGTCCAACGAGCTGCCGTTAAGCTGATAGTTTTTAAATTGGAAGGGAAGGTGCTCCTCCCTTATAATTTCACCGTCATACAAGGATATGGCGCTTTCTATTGCATGCTCAAGCTCCCTTACATTGCCGGGCCAGCTGTAATCTAAAAATATATCCAAAACATCCCTGGAAATTCCATTGAAGTACTTATTGCATTTTTGATTGTACTTTTTAATAAAATGGTCTACCAAAAGAGGTATATCTTCAACCCTTTTACTTAAATCAGGTATCACCATGGTTATTACATTAAGTCTGAAGAATAAATCCTGGCGTATTTGTTTTGTTTCCACCACTGTTCCTATATTTGTATTAATAGCGGATATGATTCTCACGTCAACATCTGTTGTCCTGCTTGAGCCTACCCTTCTGACCCTGCCATCCTGGATAACCCGCAAAAGCTTGGTCTGAAGGTCTAAGGGCATGGAATTTATTTCATCCAGGAACAAAGTGCCGCCGTCTGCTAATTCAAACAGACCCGGCCTGTTTTCAGCTCCTGTGAAACTCCCCTTTGCCGACCCGAACAAAATGCTTTCAAGAAGATTGGCAGGCAGGGCGGCACAGTTTTGGGCTATAAAAGGTTTGAATTTCCTGTCGCTGGAATTATGAATGGACTGCACAAACAGTTCCTTGCCCGTTCCTGTGCTTCCGGCAACCATAACGGGAGAGTCAGTCATCGCAGCTTTGAGGCCAAGGGATTTAAGCTTGAGTATTTCTTTGCTCTGACCGATTATATCCAAAAAATTAAATTTTGCCAAAGGCTTTGATGTTTTTTCTGCACCTTGACCGGCTTCATAAAGCTCCCTCTGCAAGTTTACAATTCTTTCCGACAATTCTCTTACCTTTGTCATATTTCGTGAAACTTCCAATGCCCCTATGACCTTATTATTGTACAAGATTGGAAGAGTGGTATTTAACGTAGAAATTTTATCACCCTTATAGTTGACAAAATTTTGTTCAACATTATAGATAGGCTTGCCGTTTTTAAGCACATTCATAATAGTGCTTGTTTCAAAAGTAAGAGAAGGATATACTTCAAGTATGTGTCTGCCGATTGTTTTTTCCGCATCAATTAAATCCAATTCTTTTGATGAAGGATTGTGGTATACAATTTTTCCGCTGGCATCAATGATTTGAATACCATCGTTAATTAATTCTATTGCTTCTATTAAAGCATCAAAATATTTAATTTCCATACTTTCCTCCAGTGCCGGAAATTAGGCACAGAATGCCGAAAAACAGGCTGTAATGTTCGTCTTTGTCTACATTATATCAATATTAAGCTTATTGTAGCTTTCGTCCGAATCGGCAAAAGTAATCAAATATTCAGTATATATTCTGCCTCTGCCTTTTTCGTTTAATTTATTATCATATAAAACAGTATAGTATTCCAAGTCAAAATTACCGTAAGGAGTAGAATATAAGTTTTTGTATTTTTTTCCCTGCTGAAACTCCATTTTAGAAGAATAAACTCCGACCTTGGTCATTAACATTTTATCCTTATATACCTTTAATCTTGTACGGCTTCCCTCCTGCTCGGTTATTTCGCTTTCATCATAGTTTATTATGAAGCAATCCTTCAATTTCTCAAGTTTTGCTTCTGTAAGCAGTTCAATAGCATCTTCATTGCCTGCCTCATCAATTGTCTGCGTGGTGTTTATTCTGATTTTTACATCTTCCATTTAACATCCCTTTCTTAAAGGTTATCTATAGCAACTTGATAAAGAGCATCTATTTCCTTTTTTAAAAAATTGCCTCCAATTCTTCTAAGCCGTTCCGGTGCATCAGTGGCATAATATTCATATTTTGGTTTGCTATGATTTTCATTGAAAAGGTCTTTTTCCGCCAGTAGTTTTTTTAAATCCTTAGCTGTTTCGAAGGCAGGGTTTACGAGTTTTACTTTAGGCCCCAGGACCTTTTTAATAATATGCCTGAGTATGGGATAATGAGTACATCCTAATACCAATGCATCAATATCGTGCTCTATTAGTTCCGTCAAGTATTTCTCTGCAGTAAGCATTGCAACTTGAGAGTATTCCCAGCCTTCTTCCACAATAGGTACAAAAAGGGGGCAGGGTATGCCGATTACTTCTGCATTATTCAAGTATTCCATGATTTTTCCCTGGTAGGCATAGGAGTTTATGGTGGCTGTTGTGCCTATTACTCCAATTCTGCCGGTTTCGGTAGCTTCAGCCGCACTTCTTGCCCCGGGCTCGATAACTCCTATGACAGGAATATCAAAGTCCCTGATTAATTGGTCAAGTGCCACGGAGCTGGCAGTATTGCAAGCAACAACAATGGTTTTTACATCCTTGTTTTTTAAAAATGCAGAGCATTGATGTGCAAATTTTTTTATTGTCTGTTCTGATTTAGAGCCGTAGGGAATTCTCGCAGTATCCCCTAAATAAATTATGTCTTCATAGGGAAGCTGCTCCATAACTTCCCTCATTACCGTCAACCCTCCAACACCGGAGTCAAAAATTCCAATAGGTCTGTTATCCATTTCTAACCTCGCTTACATAATGGCGGTATATTTGCCGCCCTTCTGTTTAATTCTATTTTGCCATATTTTATTTATCATAAGGGACGGGGGCTTTTGTGGCCATTTTAGGCCAAAGCCCTCCGAACTACAATTAAAACGATTTATGGCATGAATAATTTCAATGGAGAAATTATATATCATACAACAAAGAAAGTATATCACAAATTTATCAATCCATCAATACAAAAAGCTGAATTTTCGGCACTTGGCCCATTGATAAAAACAGTTTTCCTCAAAAATGTTGAAATTAAGCCGTATAAATATTTTCGGATAGTTGGCATGGATTTTGCAAATTACAATTACAGTTACAGTTACAATATTTGAATATACCCAGTATTCAACCCAACCTAACCCAATTAATTTAAATAGGAGGTACTATGAAAAAAGGAAACCCATATGGAACACACAGGGTAATCGAACCAAAAGGAGTATTACCGCAGCCGGCTCTGAAAATAGACAACACAATGGAAATTTACGACAATGAAATTCTTATCAATGTGCAGACATTGAATGTAGACTCGGCAAGCTTCACACAAATCAGTGATCAGGCTGGCGGAGATGTAGAAAAAATCAAAGAAATCATGAAAGGCATTGTTGCCGAAAGAGGCAAACATCAAAACCCTGTAACCGGTTCAGGGGGTATGTTAATTGGTACTATTGAACAAATAGGACCGGCCCTGGAAGGAAAAACAGATTTAAAAGTCGGAGACAAAATAGCAACAATGGTATCATTGTCCTTGACTCCGCTGATAATCGAAGAAATTTTAGAAGTAAGAAAAGATATTGACCAGGTTGATATCAAGGGAAAAGCAATATTGTTTGAGAGCGGAATTTATGCAAAACTTCCGGATGATATACCCGAAAATCTTGCCTTGTCAGTGCTTGACGTGGCAGGAGCACCGGCACAAACTCAGAAATTGGTCAAGGAGGGAGACATTGTCTTAGTTCTTGGCGGAGGCGGAAAATCAGGACTTTTATGCTTATATGAAGCAAAGAAAAAAGCAGGCCCTACGGGAAAAGTAATATGCTGGGCTCACAGGCAAGCATCGCTGAATACGGTAAAAGAACTTGGACTGGCAGATGTTTTAATATCCGGCGATGCTACAAATGCAATTGAAGTGTACGAGAAAGTTATGGAAGCTACAGACGGACGATTATGTGACCTGGTAATCAGCTGTGTATCAAGGCCAAACTGCGAAATGTCAGCAATACTTGCTGCAAAGGACGAAGGGACTGTTTACTTCTTCAGCATGGCTACAAGCTTTACAAAAGCAGCATTGGGTGCTGAAGGTGTGGGCAAGGATATCAACATGATAGTTGGAAACGGTTATACCAAGGGACATTCTGAAACAGCACTTCAAGTTATGAGAGAAAGCAAAGGGTTAAGAGAATTGTTCACAAAATTATATGCATAATAGAAATAAGTCAAAATAAGCAATATGTCATTCACCTTGGTGAATGACATATGCCGCTTGTTTATAATACTATAAGGAGGTATAAAAATGGCTTATTATAATGAAATAGAACTATGGAAAGACGTTAAGCCGGAAGAGTGGAATGACTGGAGATGGCAGGTTGAAAACAGAATAGACTCTGTAGAGAAATTAAAGAAAATAATTAACATTACAAAGCAGGAAGAAGACGATATCAACAAGGTATTGGAAAAATTCAGAATGGGCATCACTCCATACTATGCAGCCCATATGGATAAAGACGACCCGAGACATCCAATAAGGATGCAGGCTGTACCAACATTTGCAGAAACACACGTAAGCCCTGCAGACATGCTTGACCCCCTTCATGAAGATGCAGATTCACCGGCTCCCGGATTAACTCACCGCTATCCTGACAGAGTATTGTTCTTAATTACCGACCAATGCTCAATGTATTGCAGGCATTGTACAAGAAGAAGATTTGCAGGACAAAGCGATGATGAAGTAGGAATGGAAAATATCGACAAATGTATCGAATATATAAGAAAAACTCCGCAAGTCAGGGACGTCTTGTTATCAGGAGGAGACTGCCTTTTGGTTTCTGACAGCAAATTAGAATACATCATCAGAAAATTAAGAGAAATACCCCATGTGGAAATAGTACGTTTAGGCTCCAGAACACCTGTAGTTTTACCACAGCGTATTACAGATGATTTGGTAAACATGCTTAAAAAATACCATCCAATATGGCTGAATACTCACTTCAATCATCCCAGTGAATTTACTCCGGAATCAATTGAAGCTTTGAGAAAGCTGGCAGATGCAGGTATTCCTTTAGGAAACCAGTCAGTATTGTTAAGAGGAGTTAATGACTGTCCGCATATTATGAGAGAGCTGGTTCATAAACTTGTTATGAACAGAGTTAGACCATATTATATTTATCAATGCGACCTTTCACTTGGAATTGAGCATTTCAGGACACCTGTGGCAAAGGGTATTGAAATAATAGAAAGCCTGAGAGGACATACTTCAGGTTTCTGCGTACCAACTTTTGTTGTTGATGCACCCGGCGGCGGAGGTAAAACACCTGTAGGACCTGATTATGTATTGTCAAGGTCGGCACACAAATTGATTTTGAGAAACTTCGAAGGTGTTATTACCACATATACAGAACCTGATATACCGGAACTGGAATGCGTGTGCGATGTATGCCAGGGCAGGAAGGAAGATCCTTTGACAGGAGTTGCAGGACTGCTGCAAGGAAACGACCTGGCACTTGAACCTACAAAACTGGCAAGAAGAGACAGAGTTCATCACTAAGATCAGCTGGACTGCGCTTTATACATCTACATTGTAATTTTGTTAAGAGGGGCTTTTATGAGATTAATCCAAACCATAAAACAAAACAATTATGAAACAGTGTCCATAATAGGCCTTGCAAAGAATGCAGGGAAGACCGTGACACTCAATTATCTCATAGAAGAAGCAGAAAATTTAAATATTAAAACAGGCATTACTTCAACAGGGCGGGACGGTGAAAATACAGACCTGGTAACACAAACAAAAAAACCTGCAATTATGGTAACAGAGGGAATGTATGCAGCAACTGCCAAAAAAACACTGATGCTTTCAAATGCCAGGACTGAAATATTGGAGACTACCGGAATATCAACTGCCATGGGCGAAGTGATAATAGTAAGGGTGAGACAGAAAGGCAATATACAGATTGCCGGGCCTGTCAGCGCAAAGGATATGAAATATGTTGCGGGACGCCTTAAACATTACGGAGCAGAAGTGGTATTCATAGATGGAGCAATAGACAGAAAAGCTGTTTCATCTCCTGTTATTACAGACGCATGTGTTATTGCAACCGGGGCTGTACTGAGCAGAGACATGAAAAAGGTTTTGGAAAAGACTGCCCATGCTGTGGAATGCTACTCACTGCCGGGAACTGACGTGCATGTTAAAAACATTGTTCGAAAAATAAATAAAACATGCATCATATCAGAAGACGGCAATATACTTGTTCCCGATATTAAAACAAGTATTACCGGAGGCAGAAAAATCAGCGAGCTGATTGACGGAAAAACAAGTCACATATTTATTAAAGGTGCCCTTACATCTGCCTTGTTGAAAGAGTTATGGGGAAATATATATTTAAGAGGCATTAATTTAATTATAGAAGATGGAACAAAAATATTTACGGATATAAACGTTTGGAATGAAATGAGGAGGAAGGGACTTAAAGTTGAAGCTTTGGACACAATAAATGTTTTAGCCGTAACTTTAAATCCCGTATCCCCGGAAGGCTATTTCTTTGACAGTGAAGTTCTAAAAGAAAATATGAAAAAAACCCTTCCGGGAATAAATATAGTTGATGTGGTGTCGGGCGGTGATGAAGATTGAACAGCTTTATGACAGAAAATACAGTTAGAAACATAAATTTCGATTATATTTTTAATGAAATTAAACCGATTACAGAATACGGAATAAAGGCAAAGCTGGAAGCAAAACCTTATATAAAAGGTCAGGAGGCAGACCTTAAGACTGAGTTCAATAAAATAAGGGCTTTTATTGAAAACAGACAGAGACGGGAAATAATTGATATTTTAAGGCATATTAAAAATATACTTGAAACCATCCAAAGGGCAAGAAGCAACCAGGTTCTTGACGAAGTAGAATTATTCGAAATAAAGAATTTTCTTATTTTAGTCGAAAAATTGGATAAAGTATTAAGAGGCATTTCTGATAATGATATAGAACTGTTACAATTAACGCCCCTGCCCCGCCTATATGAAAAGCTTGACCCCGCTTATGAAAAATTAAGCACATTTTATATTTACGACGAATATTCGCAAAAATTAAAAGAAATAAGAAATAAAAAAAGACAGATTGAAAAAACTGTCAGTTTATTAAAGAAAAAAATAAAAGAAGAAATACAGGAAAAACACAGTATAAAGTTAAATTTAAAGGATGAAATAACAATAAGCAAGTCGCAAAAGGAAAGAATCGAAGAGCTAAACAAGGAAGGCGGCTTGAGAGTATCCGGAGAAAACTATTTAAACATTATTTACAAGCTGAAGAATACCGATGAAATTGACGAATACGAGAAGTTCTATGAAGAATTGACCTTTGATGAGGATGAGGAAGAATATAGGATTCGGCAAGATATATCAGGCTCAATAAAGAAAGATAGTCATATATTGCAGGAAAACACAAAGATTATAGGCCAAATCGACTATCTTATCGCAAAAGCAAATTATGCACAAAAAACCCGGTCCGTAGAGCCGACAATAACAGATGAGCTGGAAATTACAATTAAAGGCGGCAGAAATCTTAAACTTGAAAAAACATTGAAAGATAAACACCTTGAATATGTTCCCATCGATTTGATGCTTAATAAAAATGTTGTTTGCATAACAGGTGCAAATATGGGAGGAAAGACAGTAACCCTCAGAATGACGGGCCAAATTGCAGCTATGGCAAGCTTTGGCATGTTTGTACCCTGCGACTATGCAAAGCTTTGTCTTTTTGAACATATATTTATTTCTGCCGGTGATGATCAGTCAATTGAAAAGGGTCTTTCTACCTTTGGGGCGGAAATAGTCAATTTAAAGGAAGCAATAAAAAATTCTGACCGCAGGTGTCTCATATTGATAGATGAACTTGCGGGAGGTACTAATCCAAAGGAAGGTTATGCAATAACAAAGGCAGTGGTAAATTATCTTAAAAACAAGGACTGCATAACTCTTTTAACAACTCATTATGACAATGTTGCAAATGATAAGGATATTCAGAACCTGCAGGTTAAGGGACTCAGACTACCTGATGAAGCTGACCTGATTAAAATAGACAATATTGGACAAGTTCAAAAATACATGGATTACAGGCTTATTGAAGTTAAATATTCAAGTGATATACCTAAAGATGCACTAAAAATTGCAAGAATGGCAGGCATAGACGGAGAAATCATTAAAGATGCAGAAAGATTCTTATAAAGGTATGGGGACACTCCGGAATCGTCCCCGTAGAAGGAGGAAACATGGAAAGCAAATTAAATCTTAATCCCCAGTTAATCCAAAGCGCCCGTACTGCAGCAAAAAATATTGCAGACGATGTACAAAATTTCATCGACAAAAATACAACAGTTACAGTTGAAAGAACTGTCGCCCGCCTTATGGGAGTAGACGGCGTTGATGAAATAGACAAACCCCTTCCCAATGTGTTGATAGACGCTATCAAAGAAGGCGGCGGACTGTCTAAGGGAGCAGCATTCTGGATAGGAAACGCCATGGTTAACACGGGAAAAACACCTCAGGAAATAGCAGAAAAAGTAAGCTCGGGAGAAATTGAAATAACAAAACTTCCAATTGCTGATGAAAACAAAATTATGGATGCAGTTTATGAGACTGCAAAGCAGACAGTAGAAAAAATTAAAAACAACAGAGCCAGAAGAGATGAATACTTAAATACAATCGGTGAGGGAAGAAAGCCTTATTTGTATGTAATCGTTGCAACAGGCAATATTTACGAGGATGTTCTGCAGGCCCAGGCTGCTGCAAAGCAGGGAGCTGATATAATAGCCGTTATCAGAACCACGGCACAAAGCTTGCTGGACTACGTTCCTTACGGACCTACAACGGAAGGCTTCGGCGGAACATACGCAACCCAGGAGAACTTTAGGATTATGAGGAAAGCTCTTGATGAAGTCGGAGAAGAAGTAGGAAGATATATCCGCCTCTGCAACTACTGCTCGGGACTTTGCATGCCTGAAATAGCCGCAATGGGTGCATTGGAAAGACTTGATGTAATGCTTAACGATGCTCTTTACGGAATTCTTTTCAGAGATATCAATATGCAAAGAACCTTGGTTGACCAATATTTCTCAAGAATAATCAACGGCTTTGCAGGCATCATCATCAATACAGGAGAAGACAACTACCTGACTACAGCAGATGCTTATGAAGAAGCCCACACAGTTTTGGCATCACAATTAATTAACGAGCAGTTTGCATTGAAGGCAGGTATTCCTGAGGAGCAAATGGGTCTCGGCCACGCTTTCGAAATGAATCCAATGCTGGAAAACGGCTTCTTGTACGAGCTGGCGCAGGCTCAGATGGCAAGAGAAATATTCCCCAATGCACCGCTTAAATACATGCCTCCTACAAAATATATGACAGGAAATATATTCAGAGGACATTTGCAAGATGCAATGTTTAATTTTATATCCATATGGACCCATCAAGGGCTTCAACTGCTGGGAATGCCTACTGAAGCAATTCATACACCCCATCTTCAGGACAGAATGCTTTCAATTGAGAACGCTAAATATATCTTCAACAATGCCCGTGATATAGGCAATGAAGTGGAATACAAAAAGGACGGAATAATCCAGAAAAGGGCACAGGAAGTTCTGGCTAAAGCTGAAGAGCTTTTAAGAGATATTCAAAGAGAAGGAATATTTGACACCATTGAAAAAGGTAAATTCGGCGGAGTAAAAAGAAGCTTCACAGGCGGCAAGGGATTAGCCGGTGTTGTTGAAAAGGATGAAAAATACTTTAACCCGTTTATTGATTTAATGCTGGGGGGTGCAAAATAATGGAAAGTATCCAGAAGGTAGATTTAACAAGAGTAAAACCATACGGCGATACGTTAAATGACGGAATGGTTCAAATGAGCTTTACACTGCCTGTTCCTTACGGTGATGAAGCAAGCGAAGCAGCTAAGCAGCTGACAGAAAAAATGGGATTTGATGATCCTGCAGTCGTATTTTCCAAGGACCTGGGAGTTGGATACACATATTTCGTAATGTACGGAAAATGCACTCACACAGTTGACTATACCGTTATTGAAGTACCCAAGGTAGATATGGAATTCATGGAAAGAGAAGAAGTTGAAGAATATATCAAGGAAAATATCAAACGTGACGTAGTTATTGTAGGAGCATGCACAGGAACTGATGCCCACACAGTAGGAATTGATGCCATCATGAATATGAAGGGCTTTGACGGTCATTACGGACTTGAAAGATACAAGGGAATTGAAGCTATCAACATGGGAAGCCAGGTGTTAAATGAAGAGCTTATCGCAAAGGCTGTTGAAGTAAAGGCAGATGCAATTCTGGTATCCCAGGTGGTAACTCAAAAAGACGTCCATATAGCCAACCTGACTCAACTTGTTGAAATGATGGAAGCAGAAGGATTGAGGGACAAAATGATACTTGTTTGCGGAGGTCCCCGTATAAATCACGAGCTTGCCCAGGAATTAGGATACGATGCCGGATTCGGAACGGGAAGCTATGCAAACCATGTGGCAACATTTGTAGTACATCAAATCGTAAAAAGAAACTTAATTTAAAGGTATGGGGACACACCTCTGCTATAGGGCGAGTCTTTGCCGGTAGAGGAATGTCCCCAAATATAAAGGGACGGTTCTTTTTGTTCTTGACAGCAGGAAGGGCCGTTTTTTTTATTGATATTTTCACAATTCTTGGTATAATTAAATAGAAGGGAGGCATGGCATACATGGACAGGTTGACTATCGGACAGATGTCTAAAATAAATAATGTTTCAGAGCAAACCCTACGCTACTATGACAGAATCGGAATATTAAAACCAATTGAAGTTGATAAATTTAACGGCTACAGATACTATTCCATGAAGCAATGTGCAAGGCTTGACATGATACAGTATTTGAAGTCCCTTGGCATGCGGCTGAAGGATATAGAAGTACAGCTTATATCCTGCGACACCAAACTTATAAAAAGGTTTTTGGAAGAAAAAAGCCGCAATATTGATGCAGAAATAGAAGCATTGAAAAATCAAAAAAATGCACTTCAAAGAGCCGTCCGCAACTATGAAAGATATGAATCCTCTCCCCCTGACGGTACAATTGCTCTTGAATACATTGAAAAGCGCTGGATATACAGCTATAACATGAGCACTAATTTTTATGACTACGGTATAGAAATATATGAGGAACAGCTGAGAAAGCTGAAGGAAGATATGGAAAGAAACGGGCTTAGGCAGACATATTTCTGCAATGCAGGAAGCACTGTAGCCTATGAGCAAATAATAAACAGAGATTTCATATCCAGTGGCTTATTTGTATTTGTTGATGAAAATTTACCTGAAAATCTTATCAAGCCTATCAAGGCCGGCACATATCTATGCATTTACTGTAACAGGTTTGAACAGGAAATACCCTATGCAAACAGGCTTTTGGATGAAATATCAAAAAGAAACTATACCATTGACGGTGATTATATCTGCGAAGTTATAACAGATCTGCCTAATCTCACGGACGCCGAGAGAGGAATGTTCTTTAAATTGCAGATACCGGTTAAAATTACATAATAATTAAAAATAATTAGAAAAAATCAGAAATAAATCTTGACCTTATTGTTGCTATAACCTTTATAATTATGGCAGAATAAGAAAATTATGCTCCGATTCTCATCTGACCCATGAGGCCTGTGAGAACGCCAGGTGTTTAGAGCAATCCAAACGCCCTCCTATTTGAAAAGGAGCCGCAAAGCTTATGCAAACATTTACATGAGTTATGCGGTTTTTTTATTCTAAATAACCCGAAGGAGGCCAAGGTGAAAATCAGAGTTAAACTGAAAGGCATTTTAGCTTCATCAGCAGGATTTAGAGAACGGGAAATTGAAATGCCTGAAGGAACAACCATTGCTGAAGCATTGAATATCATAAATCTTCCCGTAAGCGGCGAATGGACAAAGAGCAGCGTCAACGGCAGACTCCGCGGCAAAAGCTGTGTCTTGAACGATGGTGATGAACTTTTGTTTTTCCCTGTTGGCGGAGCGGGATAAAATATTTAGGAGGTGCTTTATGAAGCCGGGTGTAATTAAGATTAATGTCAACAAGTCAGTCTGTCAGGGCTGCAGAACCTGCGAAGCTGTATGTTCTCTTGTACATACAGATGCTGTATCTCCTCAGACCAGGGGTATACAGGTAAAAGAGTTAGATGAACTTGGTAAATTTAAACTGACTGTATGTCAGCAATGCTCTGACATGCAGTGCGGGCAAGCTTGTCCTGTAGGATGCATAAACAGAAACTCATATTCGGGAGCTGTTGAAATTCAGGAAGGATGCATTGGATGCGGTGCCTGTGCTGAAGCATGTCCAATAGGCGCTATTGTAATGGTTAATCTGGACGGTGAAACAAAACCGTATAAATGCGATTTATGCGGCGGACTTCCGCAATGTGTACCTGCCTGTCCAAGGCAGGCATTGTCATGGTAGGAGGTGTGAAGATGAAAGGTTATAAAGATTGTATAATCAATGTTAATTTAACCGGAGGAATCATTAAAAAAGAAAAGCTTAACCGGGACTATATACAAAAGTACCTGGGGGGAGAAGGATACGGAATAGCTTTGCTGTGGGATGAAATGCCCCATAATGCAGCCCCTTTATCTCCGGACAACATACTCAGTTTCAACACCGGTCCTATGACAGGTACGCCCACACCTTCTGCGTCCCGCACCAGCGTCTGCTTCATGTCTCCCCTGACAAATACTATTGGCGCATCCAATGTAGGAAGCCATTTTGGAGCAGAATTAAAATTTGCAGGTTATGATACGGTTTCATTTAAAGGTAAGTCTGAAAAACCTGTCTACTTGTATATTGACAATGATAAAGTGGAGTTAAGAGATGCATCCGGGTTCTGGGGTATGGATACCCGCCAAACCACCGATGCCATCAAAGAAGAAACAGGAAAAGAATTTAAGGTATGCTGCATAGGTCAGTCCGGAGAGAAACTTTCAAAGCTTGCATGTATTTTCAGCGATGACTGTTTTGCAGGAAGAGGCGGAGCCGGTGCAGTGATGGGAAGCAAAAATTTAAAGGCAATAGCTGTCCGGGGAACGGGAAAAGTTGAAATTGCCGATAAGGATGCATTCATGGCAGCATACAAGGATGCCTATAAGCAGCTGAGAGATGAAGCTTACACATGGGGACCTGTTCATGGATACGGAACACCCTCATGGGTGGGCGGCTCACATGATATAGGAATTCTGCCTACACGAAATTTTTTACAAAACCAATTTGATAAAATTGAAGGTGTCCTTCCTTATCAATTATGGAATAATACTGACAAATACTCCGTAAGGCGCCGTACCTGCTATGCCTGTCAGCTTGGATGCCACAAATATGTAGTTATGGGCGATACCGAAGTGGGAGAAATGGAGTATGAAACATTGGCAGCCTACGGACCCCGATGCGGTGTTGATGATTATGAAAGCATATGCATGGCCGGTTATTATACAACTATATACGGATTTGACACCATTTCAGGCGGCGCAACAATCAGTGCCATAATGGAATGGTATGAAAAAGGGATAATCACCAAAGACCAGACAGACGGTCTTGAAATGAACTTCGGTAACGGTCCGGCAATGGCTGAGATGACCAGAAAAATGGGATTGAGGGAAGGCTGCGGAGAATTGTACGCAGACGGTTCCTTCGAAGCAGCAAAACGAATCGGCGGCAAGGCAATGGATTATGTAATGGCAGTAAAAGGCATGGAAATTTCTGCTACAGACCCCAGGGGAGCTTCTTCCATGACAATTGCATTTGGAACAAGCGAAAGAGGTGCCTGCCACATGCGTCCTTATGCAGCATCTGTTGATGCCTTCGGTTATGTATTCCCTGACCTGGATATTAACGAGCCAAGGGATCCGTTCAATGATGCAGAAGATAAAACATGGCTGAAAGCAATCAAAGAATACTTCGTTGTGACAAACTTAGCAGGAATATGCGATTTCAACGTTATAAACCTTGAAATGAAAGCATCAAC
>JAGOIH010000026.1 GCA_017995755.1 Sedimentibacter sp.
TTAATAATAATGTGTATTTTAATATCATTGTCTATTTCTTCCTCAATATCGGATATTATTGAACCGACTTCATCCTCGTCAAAATAAAAATAATTTTCCTTCAGGGCATTTATACCCATTAGTTTAGTGTATTCAACCAGAAGTTTGGTTATTTTCCCTATTATTTTTTCAATGTACTCTCTTTTTTTTATTTTATTGTCCGTAAAATATCTTATCTTTATATTACCTTCGTCTGTAGATGATAATTCTATATTTATTTCGCTTTCATCCAGATTTGTTATTATCTTTATATTATTATATATTTCATGATTTTCACTTTCATTTAACTCTAATGATAATAGCTCCACTTAGTCACTCCTCTCGGTCAAGGGAGGTCATATTACCGGTATCAGCGTTCCTAAGTCTATAATCTGCTGATTTGAAGCTTCATCATAAATATATCCTGCCGACCTGATAAAGTTTCTTAATGAAAGAGAAATATTTTCATCAAATATTTTACCTGTTGACAAAAATATCTTATCATTAATTAAACCTAAAGAGCCTCCTATAAATCCGTTATCGTATCCTTGCAAATATACAACCTTTGGATCTATATACATGCAGTCTATATTGTATGATATAAGCTTTTCATGTATCAAGAAATCTGATGTCAAAGCCTTATTCTCGCCTGCAGGGGCAATTGAGCACTTTGTATAGCCTTGATTTACATGAATGAATTCGATGCCCGCTTCTTCCAAATAATATTTTAATTTCTGGTCTGTATGCTTTGTGTTATGCACAGCATATCTCCCTATTCTTGCTACATTATATGCTATATCTTCAGGATGGTTTCTGTTTAGAGTTTTTCCACCTTTAATAACTTTTATTCCTAAGCTTTTTAGAACATTTCTGTAGTAATCGTAAACATTGGGAGCAATTACAAAAGTTTCAAAGTCTATGGGATGAATTACCATGTCCGGATGGCCGTCCACAGGTTCATGCAGTTCAGGGCATTTGACGGATTTTATGGGCTCAATATTTAATTTCTTAATATAATTTAATATTTCATCGCTTGCTCTGTAGTCAATAATTACACAGCGGGGATTTTTAAAAGGTATGTACGGATTCATATTTTCTCCTGTAAAATAAATAAAATGATATAATCTTTTAAAATTATATCATTTTGGTATGTGATCTACAAATATCTTTTTAACCCCCTGCCAAAAGGTGTATAATTTCCACAACATCACCATCATTAACAATGGTTGATGCGTATTCTTCCTTTTCAATATGGTTTCCGTTAACTTTTACTATGATTTTAGAAAAGGTGTATTTTTTTATTTCCATAATTTTTTCTATGGTTAAACCTTCCTCCCAGGGGAAATCTCTGTTGTTCAGTTTAATAATTTATACCACCTCATTTGTTACAAGGGGACGGTGGAACTGTCATAATTTCACGGGATGTCAATGCCCCCGTCCCCTTGTCATATTCCTATTGCAAGTCTTTTACTACTTCTATTAATTCAGGCAGTTCCATATCCAAATATTTTAAATGCTCCAATGTGGGGACGCCGTTCGAATTCCAGCCTCTTCTTTTATAAACCGCATCTATAAGCTTTTCATATTGGTCTTCCCTGTATTCTCTCAATACAGCCATTTTTTCTTCAATAGTCTTGCCTTCAATGTCATAACCGATTTTTTCTTTAAGCTGGGTGTCGTATCTTTCCTGTCTTGACTCGTACTCTTCCACGGTTACCGGGCCCATGGACCGGTAGGGTACCTTATCATTGTTTCTTAAGCCCTTCCCCATACGTATATTGAAAATCTTCTGGAAATTGTATACCCTTTCAGATTCCTTCACCATGTCATCCGGGGTTAATCTCTTTCCTGTTACCCCATATACCACATCCAGGTAATTTTGAACATGTTCCGGCACCTTTGCAGGCTCATTGGTATATTTGTTGTCTGCAGGAACTATGTCATTCCAGGGAAGCTTGCAAAAACCATACAATCCGAACCAGGTACGAAACATAGGGAAGTAATGAAGAGCTTCTGCTTTATCTTCAAAGGTTGGTATCTGGTTGTTTACCATGTCCATAAAAATCAGCCATGCCTCATCATGCTGAGGCCCCTTGTTTGTCAGGCCGTATCCTCCCTGCTGGGCAAGGGATTCTTTGGAGCCGTATTCCGAATATTCCAGACCTTTCTGCTCCATTCCTATATCAAACAAGAAGTCTTCATCGGCTCCGTATTTTTCTGCGAAAAGTCTTTTCATCCTGTGAACTCCCTGGCCTACTACTGTGCCAAAGCCTTCTCCTTTGGACATTTGGTGGAGTAGTTCTACTGATGAGTAGAAGTTTCCAAAATTCAGTTCAAGACCGCCGGTAATGTCCTTGTTGATTATGCCTCTTTCATAGCATTCCATTGCAAAAGCTGTTGCAGTTCCAAAGGAAATTGTATCTATGCCATAGGTATCGCAGTAAAAGTTTAATTCCAAAATCCCTTCCGGGTCAAAAATTGCACAGTTTGCTCCTAATCCTGCAGCATTTTCGTATTCGGGACCATCTACGATGACTCTATGTCCCTTGTAGGGACCTGTTTTTATAAGGAAGTTATCTGCCGCCTTGGCACAGGCCATGGAGCAGCCGTACCAGCAGCCGTCCTGAACTCCCTGGGTGAGATATTTTTCTATAAATACAGTGGACTTTATTTTTTGCGTATCAGGATGGCTTCCATATTGAAAATTCATAACAGGAAGCAGGTCATAGGCATCCATTACTTCAATAATATTTGCTGTTCCGATTTTCCGCATATTGTTTTGCAAATGGTCAAGGTCATGGATTTCCTTATGATATTTTATTCCGGTTTTATTTATTATGGACTGATCAAATGCATTGTTCAAATTACCTTTTACACTGCTGAATTTTACAATAAGTGCCTTGATTTTTTTATTTCTGAATACTGTTCCTATTCCGCCCCTGCCTGCTTGTTTAAGCCTTGTGGTTTGTCTTCTGGGGTCATAGAAGGTGAAATTTAAAATTCCAAATCTGGAATGCTCAGCACCTGTTCCTGCAGTTACCACAGCAACATTTCTTTTGTCCTCTTCATTATCCGCATACATTTCTGTAAGCTGCTCTCCCAGGATGTGAGCATCAAAAGCTCCCGCCGGTGCTTCTTCTATTGTTACAAGACCCTTGTTTCCGTCTATATATACAAATATTTCCTTGTCTGATTTGCCCTGTATTTCAATGGCATCCCATCCTGAAAATTTAAGGAGGGGGCCGAAATATCCTCCAACATTTGAATCTATGGGAATATCCGTCAAGGGTGAAATGCTGCATACCAGCGATTTTCCAGTGCCTGCATATTGAGTTATCCCGCAGGCAGGACCTCCTGCAATAATTATTTCATTTTCCGGGTCGTCCCACTTTGTATTTGGGGTTGTTGCATTCCAAAGATACCACAGACCAAAACCTTTTCCTCCTATGAATTTATCTTTCACCATTTGAGTTACGGGCTTTGACATAATAGTATTGTCGGAAATATTTACATATAATGTTCTATTTGTATATCCTTTATCTATTTCTCCAAGTTTATATTCATATTGAGCCAACACTTTATTATTTTCTTTCATATCCTTCTCCTATCTGTTTAGAACCTTGTCTAAAGGCATTTCTCTTGCTTCATCATCGCTTCTTTCTGCAATATATATAGCACCTGTAGGGCATTCTTCCGCACATAAGCCACAGGCAATGCATTTAAACGGCTCAATATAATCATCATGCTGTCTCATGGATAATTGAGGGCAGAAGCCCACACACATAAAGCAGCCCACACAAATTTTTTTGTTGATTCTGACTATTCCCTGCTTGTCCCTTTTTATTGCCATAACAGGGCAAATGTCTATGCATTCACCGCATTGATTGCAAACATTAATTTCCGGGTCACCGTCTTTGTTTATTTGAATGCAGGATTTATCCGGATTATCTTCTTTAAAATATGTTTTAGAGCATATACTTTCACATGTGCCGCATTGAATGCATTTGCTTTTATCTTTAGCCAAATACTTCATAAAAACCTCCTGTTTTTCTTAGTCATCCTAAGCAGAATATCAGAATGATACGAGCTTAACCCTCAACTATTATTGATTATATTATATAAATAATTTTAATTAATTTCAACTTCTTATAGTAATATTAATATGTTTATTTTTTTCTATTAGATATTAGTGATTTGTAAATAAAAATAACTTAAGTTATTCTCGCAGGTTAGAGCATCTACTAATTTTCATTATTGTAAGAATTTGTTAATTAGTGGATGAAATAAGGACGTGCTTTTTGGAAGACAAAAAAGCCATGCAATGTTTTTTTACTGCATGGCTAAATTTTTGTATTGTTGTTTATCCTGTTATTATCCTGATAGTGCGTGGTTTATCAATTTTTACTACTTAGTTTTAGAATATTCAAATGCACTTTGAGCTGCAATACGTCCAAATGTTATTGCATTTGATATAGTATAACCATTTGAATTAGTAAGTATAAAAATATTTATCTTAATGATTTGGCTTCTTCTGCTGCTACTCTGCCTGCTATTCTTCCCATTCCGACACATGTAGATATGGAAGAACCGCTGCCTGGATATTCTTGATAGAATATATCTCCGTTTGCAACCTCTCCGGCTGCATAAAGTCCCTTAATAATTCCGCCCTTTTCTGCTATAACCTGAGCTTTTTCATTTGTAACAGGTCCTCCGAATGTTCCTGATGTTATGGGTGCAAAAGCAATAGCATAAAACGGTCCTTCATCAACAGTCTTCATATATTCAGGTTTCTTGTTGAAATCTTCATCAACGCCTTTTTTAGCTAATTCATTATATCTTTCAACTGTTGATATTAGTTCAGTCATTCCAAGCTTGCCTGCAAGCTCCTCAATTGTGCTTCCTTCAACCATTTTACCGTCCTTTACCAATGCATCAAATCTGTCTGATTTACCTTTTGCATCAGTTATATAGAACATACCTAATTGATTTCTGTCCATCAGCTTTTTAGTTCTTGTAAACCAGAAATCTGTTTCATCCATAAAACGGCTTCCTGTAGTATCAACATAAAGTCCGCCAACCTCACCTACTCCTACCGCTAAATCAAGATAAAGTAAAACTGCCCCGCCGCCGGATTGAATTTTAGCACCTGCATCTCTTGCCATTATTAGACCGTCCCCCACATTGCCGGGTGCCACAGTTGAATATACCGGCTTAACCAATGGTGCATATTCCTCCAATAACTCCTTGTTAAAGTCATATCCGCCGGTTGCCAATATTACAGCCTTTGCATTAACAATAATTTTGTTTCCTTTAGCATCTTCACATTCAATTCCTGTAACTGTGCCATTATTGTCTGTAATTAACTTTTTAGCAGGTGTTTCCAACAAAATCTCAACACCCTTTTCTTTTGCCATCTTTTCCAATGGTTGAGTTATTGCCCATCCATGACCATCCTGTTCAACTTTTCCATCCTGTGCAGAAACATAATGACCTCTTATTGGTCTATATTTTTCGTGAAGCTGTTCAATGTTTTTGCTGAATTCAACACCATTTTCCACAAGCCAGTTAAAATCAGCCAAAGAATTGTCAGCAATTAATCTAATTTTAACAGGGTCTACTTTATTCTCACCAACTGACATTAAATGATTATAATATAAGTCTGCATTATCTTCAACTCCATGAGATTTTTGTATATCTGTACCTGCTGCTTGGATTTTTCCGCCTGATCTTGCTGTACTTCCGCCTGTCATTGCAAGTTTTTCTACTAAGATAACCTTAGCCCCATTATTAGCCGCTTCAAGTGCTGCAGAAAGTCCTGCTGCCCCAGATCCTACAACCACAACCTCTGTTTCATATGTTTTATCATCATTTACTGTTTCACCTTCAGCTACTGTCTTTAACTTGCTGATATCAGCGCCTGCTTCCTTTAAAGCAGCCTCTACGGCTGTTAATATTGCATTGCTGGTTAATGTAGCTCCTGTGACAGCATCAACAGATAGTGTTTGTCCTTCAACTATCATAGATGGTATTTTGTCGATAGCTGCATCTCCGATACCTTTTGTTTCATCATTTTCCAAAACCTTTACTTCCAATATGTTGTTATCATCAACCTTAACACTTACTTTTACTTTACCACCCATACCATCGCCTTCACCCGTGTATGTGCCAGGCTTATACAACCCTGTCTGAACATTTGAGTTAGCATCTGCTTTAGGCTCACCCTTACAGCCTACCAGCATTAAAGATAGCATACTTACTAAAATAACAAATACAATAATTTTCAAATTTAATTTCATTTTTCCCTCCTATAACTTTGTTAGTTATATAATTAGCAAACTTCATGCCAAGAATAACAAAATTTATATTGTTGATAATTCAAGCTTTTTTGTTATTAATATATCAAGAGGTATGTACCATTTCGATACATGCCTCTTGATATATGTCACATAATAAAAATTCAATTTCTAAATTCGTCTATTTTATGTCCCAATTTTGATAATTTTCTATATAGGGTAGCCCTGCTGATTCCCAAAATCTCTGAGGCCTGTTTAGCATTTCCCTTTGCTTTTTTAAGGACATTTAATATTGTAGAAGATTCCTGAGCATCTATTAAACTGATGTTACTGTTTGATTCGATTTTATTCAAATCAAATTTAGATGTTAAATATATGGGCAGGTCCTTTGTCTGTATCATATCATGCTTTGATATTTGTACAGCTCTTTGTATAATGTTTTCCAATTCCCTTATGTTTCCCGGCCAGTTATACCTCATAAAAATATTCATCACCTCATCGGAGACACCTTTTATTCTTAAACTAAACATTTGGTTGTATCTCCCGATAAGATTGTTAACGAGTATCGGTATATCCTCTTTGTGCTCCATTAAAGGAGGAAGATTAATTGTAAATACATTAAGTCTGTAAAACAGGTCTTTTCTGAATGTATTATTCTTTACAGCTTCAAACAAATCCTTATTAGTAGCAGCAATAATCAAAACATCTATGTCCTTTTTCTGAGAAGATCCTATTCTTAATACTTTTCTCTCCTGTATTACTCTCAGCAGTGACGCTTGAGTCGACAGGGGCAGCTCTCCTATCTCATCCAAAAAAATTGTACCGCCATCTGCCAACTCAAATTTTCCGGGATGGCCCTCTTTTTTTGAACCTGTATAAGATCCCCCTTCATAACCAAAAAGTTCTGATTCAGCAAGGCTTGCCGGAAGAGCTCCACAGTTAATATCTATAAAAGGTTTATCTTTTCTTGGGCTGTTTCTGTGTATTGATTGAGCAAAAAGTTCTTTTCCCGTTCCACTTTCTCCCAAAATCAGAACATTTGAATTTCCCTTTGATGCAATTTTACTGATTTCTATGGCATCCTTTATAAGAACAGATTCACCATTTATATCATCAAAAGAGTATAATTGTGTTTTGACTAATAATGAATCTTTTAAAATATTTGAATTTTTTACACTAAGGCCATTTTTATACTGTTGCAGCCTGATTTTATTTTCAACGGCATATGCTGTGGCTATAGCCATTCCCAGAGTATGGACCGATGCATCATCAGCAAATCCTGTTATTCCTATACATCCAATCACATCCCCGTTAACATCATGGATAGGTGCTGCAGAGGTTGTAAATTTATGAAGTTTTTTATAGCAATGTTCCTCCCCAAAAGTAAGTACCGGCTTGTTTAAATACAGGCAAGTACCCATAGCATTGGTTCCAATTCTATCTTCTTTGTAATTTATAAGCCACAAATCACTAATCTTTGCTATTGTAGGATGTACTAAGGTATCTATTACAAAACCTTCCTGCTCCAAAAGCGTTATCATGAAATTCGTTTCACTAATAATGTTATACAAGTCATCCATATATGGTCTGACAATATCAATAAGAAAGTGGTTTTTTTCAATCAACAGCTTGCGCTTTTCTCCATCCCCCTCGTGAATACTCTGTGTTTCATAATCTATTTTATTAATTCTGCTTCGTTGCCAAGATTCTTTAATCAAATTATTAATTCCAATGACATCATCCTTGCCTGATATAAAGAAATCATGCCAGGCTTTTGAAACAATCTCCCTTTTATTCATATTTGTCGCCTTCATATTTATTGTTTTAATAAGTTTATTATACATCATATCTATTGATATTTCAAGGATATCTTTAGTTTTCCCCGCAACCCTTCTCCTGCCTATAATTAAAATTCATGCTTCAGATGTGTAAGCCTTATCTCATCATATTAGTGCTTTAAACTGATTAATAGTTTTTACTATCCATTAGTAAATTAAAAAAGAACTTAAGCTATCTATCTTTAAGCTTAAGTTCTTGCATACGTTGCTATTCTATATACTTCAGAATATTTTTGAGTTTGTCTCCTTCAAACAAATATTTTTTGCTGCAGAAGTGGCATAGAGTTTCGATTTTTCCGTCTTCCCGGATTATTTGTTTTAAGTCTTCCTTGCCTATTGAAATCAATGCCTGCTCCATTCTTTTCTCCGAACAGTCACAAGAAAAGGATACAGGAATTTTATCCATTATTTCAATATCAAAATCGGAGAATATTTCTTTTGCTATTTCTTCAACATCCTTCTGGCTGTCAAAATAATCTGATACTGATTTTAGGCTGTTGAGTGCATTTTCCAATTTAACTAGGTCCTCTTCCTCGATAAAGGGCAGTGTCTGAACTATAAAGCCTCCTGCAGCTTTAATGCTGTAATCAATGTCAACTAAAACTCCCAGAGCTGCTGCAGTATTTTGCTGTTCCGACAAATAGTAATAGAGTGCTATGTCCTCGCCTATTTCTCCTGTTGCCAGCCGGGTGCTTCCCACATAGGGCTCCTTCATTCCTATATCCATAATGACAGTAAGCTTGCCTTCAGTTCCTACAGCTCCTCCCACATTTAACTTGCCGTTTTCTTTCAGATCCAAATCAATATTTGGATTGTCAACATACCCCTTTACATGGCCAGAATTATCGGAAACAACCAAAATTGTGCCTATTGGTCCCCCGCCGTTTATATTTATGGTTAATCTGTCCTTTTCATTTTTCATCATGTATCCCATCATGAGTCCTGCTGTGAGGGTTCTGCCCAGTGCAGCTGAAGCTGTTGGTGTTGTGTTGTGGTGCTTCCTTGCCTCTTCCACTGTATTTGTTGACCTTACCATAAAAAGTCTGAAGGTTTGTTTTTTGTCCATTGCTCTAATCATGTAATCCATTATTTTATCCTTTCATCCTTAAAGTTTCACTGCAGAAAAAACCGCTCTTAAAGAGCTGTCTGTATACTCTTTTTCATTGTAATCGTCAAATACCTCTATATTCTTAAATCCAGAGTCCTCAAGAAGGCGTACTATTTCTTCTTTTTCATGCACATATTGAGTTTGTTCTTCTCTAATCCTGGTGTATTTGTCATGGTCTTTAATAAAAAAGTTTATTTCAATATTTATTATTCCTTCATCAACAGCTTCATTTTCCCAAACATAAAAAATATCTCCGTCATCATAAACATAGGTATCACAAAACATCGTATCATATTTGTATTTTGTGCTCATGTCAAATATGAATTTTGAGCCTTCTTCTAAATGTTCATAAATCCTATCGAAGAATGAACTGACTTCTTCCCTGTTAAGATAATTTATACCGTCACAGCAGCATATTGCTGCTTCGAATTTTTCATCTATTTTAAAATCAACCATATTTTGATTCAATAAGCGGACCATTGGGCTGTGATTAAGCTTTTCATAAGCTCTCATAAGCATGTCCCCGGACAGGTCAAAGGCGGTAACCTTTATGTTGTTGTCTGCCAGAAGCGTTGTTACGCCACCTGTACCGCAGGCAGCCTCCAGAACTTTTCTTTTTCCCTCTAATTTTTTCATGATAAAGGATGTCCACTTTTCGTAGTCCATGTCCATAAGTAAATCATAGATTTGAGAAAATTCTTTATAAGAGTTCTGCATTATTCTTTCCTTTTCTTTTTCTTGGCAGTCATAAGCCCTCCGATTCTGCCTGTTTCCTTGGCAGTAAGACCTCCCCAGCCAAGTTTTTGTACTTTATCCGTAAGCCCAAGTTCTTCTGCTATTTCCAATTTCATTATATCATTTGGTGTCGGTTCTTTTTTCCTGGTTTTCTTATCTTTATTCTTCTTTTCGGCCATAATACCCTCCCGTTTAAAATATTATGGTTTAAAAAAAGAAAATTATTCTATATACCGGATTATTTATCCCTTCTAGTAAGTAAAATCGCCTTTATTTCTTTTAAAAGCATAAATATTTTATTTAATGTAAATTGTATGCTTATTAAAATTATAAAAAACATTACAATGGCTATTAAATCAAAATCTAAATCTAACATATTTTCTCCTTGAAATGAGACCGTGCCTTTTTCATAATAATATCATAAGAAAACTGTCATATCAAGAAAAAACCCCCTTGAGCAGGGGAGAAATCCTATTCGCATTTTTTTGCATTTCTAATTGATAATAAGAAATATAAGTGTTAGAATATATCAAATATTAAAGTCAGGGGACATTCAAATGATGAAAACAAAAAAAGAAACTGCAATCAAGGCTCTTAAGGCAGCTTTCCCACAGACTATTCCGATATTAGCAGGCTATGTATTCTTGAGCATTGCCTACGGGGTATACATGAATGCCTTCGGATTCAATTTTTTATATCCCATGTTTATGAGCATGTTAATCTATGCTGGCATCGTTCAGTTTGTTGCAGTAGGGTTCCTTTTGGGAACATTTGACCCGGTAAATGCCTTGGCTTTAACACTTATGATTAATGCCCGCTATTTGTTTTATGGGATTTCCATGCTTGAAAAATACAGATTTCCCGGCATAAAAGGCTTTTTTCTTATTTTCGGTATGAGTGACGAAACTTTCTCAATCAACTTAGGAGCAAACATTCCGGAAGATGTTGATAAGGGCTGGTTCATGCTCTTTGTAACCCTGTTGAATTACAGTTACTGGGTGTCCGGCTCAATCCTTGGAGGATTGTTCGGTGAATTGATTGAATTTAATACCAAGGGTCTTGAATTTGCTATGACATCCATGTTCATTGTAATTTTCCTTGAGCAGTGGCTCAAAGAAGAAAGCCATAAGAGCTCACTTTTAGGATTAGGGGTATCCCTATTATGCCTTATTATCTTTGGAAGCGGCAACTTTATAATACCTTCCATGCTTATAATTATATTGCTCCTTTCTGTCAGGAAAGAATCCTTTATGAAAGCAGGTGTAATAAAATGACAATGACTGTGGGTGAACATATTATAACCATTGCCATGGTTGTGCTGGGTACAATGATTACCCGTTTTCTTCCCTTCATCCTTTTCCCTGCCAATAAGCCTACACCAAAGTACATTCAGTATCTGGGAAGAGCCCTTCCGCCGGCATCCCTGGGTTTGCTTGTGGTATACGCCCTTAAGGATGTGAATATACTTACAGGCAGCCACGGTATTCCGGAGCTTATTGCCGTTGTTTCTGTCTTAGCAGTCCACCTTTGGAAAAGGCAGATGCTTCTTTCCATTGCAGCAGGAACTGTAATTTATATGGTTTTGGTGCAAATGGTTTTTTAATAAAAAACAACCTCACGCTGTAAGATTGTCTTTTAGTATTTAAGTATTATTTTATAATCTCCCTTAGGTATGCAATCAGCTGCTTTTCAGATTCTAATCATTTAGTAATAATCATTTAGTTTTCTGTAAAGGGTTGTAACGCTTATATTTAACTTTTTCGCTATTATTTTTTTGCTGTCTTTGTTTCCATCATACATTTCCAAAAGATTCTTAAGTATCCTTTTTTCATATTCCCTGGTGGCCTTCTCCAGGCTTTTTATATTCATCAAATCCTGAATCTCAAATTCTACATCTTCTCGAGGGAATTTTTTATCCCTGTCACTGTTTAAGAAGTAATCAGGCAGATCTTCAATTCCTATTTCATCTTCAGTACTAAAATTAATTGCATATTCCAGTACATTTTCCAGCTCTCTTACATTACCGTGCCAGGGGCAAGTCAAAAAAAACTCCTCTACATCTTTGGAAATATGTTTTTCAGTTTTATTAAATTTTTTGCACAGTTTATTAATGATATACTCTGTAATTAAAATTACATCGTTCTCCCTTTCTCTCAATGCAGGTATATGCAATGGAATAACATTAAGCCTGTAATACAAATCTTCTCTGAATTCATTTCTTTTTACCATATCTTCAAGATTTCTGTGGGTAGCTGAAATTATCCTCACATTTACATCTATCTGGTCAGTACTCCCGATCTTTTCTATGCTTTTTTCCTGAAGCACTCTTAGAAGTTTTGACTGCAGGTGCAAAGGCAGATCAGCTATTTCGTCAAGAAACAAAGTTCCATTGTTAGCCTGCTCAAATTTTCCTATTTTGCCCTTTGGGCTGGCGCCGGTGAAAGATCCTTTTTCATAACCGAATAATTCAGATTCTATGAGGTTTTCCGGTAATGTTGCACAATTAATCACAATAAACGGATTGTTTTTTCTCATGCTTGCATTGTGTATTGACCGTGCAAAAAGTTCTTTTCCTGTACCGCTTTCACCTTTAAGAAATACTGTTGAGTCAGATCTGGCAGCAATCTTTGCTTTTGAAATAATATCTTCCATAACATAACTGTGTCTGATTATATTTTCAAAGGTTATTATATTATCACTTTGAAATTTCAAAGCTATATTAAATATTTCATTTATTGATTCAAAGCTTATGAGTGTTGAAATGTCATTGTTTTCAAGCAATATATAGCTTATTTTGTACAATACATTAAGTGTTGCCTCCCCCACTGTCCATCTGCCGCTTAATTCCTTCTCATTTGTTTCTTCCAGCTTTATATTGCCAATTATATCTGAAATTTTACTGTTAATAATCTTAATGCTTGAAATATTTATACCCAAAGTCTTTATCGCCTTCATATTTATATGTGTAATCTTTTTTTCACTGTTTAAAATTATTATGCCCTTGCTTATAGAATCGATTACTGCATTTATTTCCGCTTTCTCTATGTTAAGTGCATTCACCATTTTAATGTTTGAGATTTCTGTTTCTATGTTTTTTGCAAAGTGCCTCAGCATGGTCATATACTCATCTTTTTTGCTGATTATTATTTGATCCTGAACATCATTGAAAGATGCAAAGCAAACGACTCCAATGATGTCCTCCCCGTCTTTTATGGGGGATACAAAGGTAATACGCTCCTTGCAAATGTTTAAATCGACACACTTGGCACAGACAGAATTGCTGCCCTTGTTTAAGTTCATAACTTCAATACCGGTTTTAAGCACTCTGGCAAACCAGGAATTACTGGGACTGGTCATATTTATGCGATAGTAAAAATCGCCTGTTCCCGCTATTCTCATAAGATTGTTATCAACAACCGTTATCTCAACATTCAGCGTAGATGACATTGATTCTGCAAAGCTTTGAATTTTATCTTCTATTAGCCTTAAGTACGACATAAGATCCTCCGATTTAAGCTAAAATAAAAATTAATAAATATATAATAACATATTATAAACAAATTAACACTAAATTTTCATTAAAAAAACCGATACTTTAAAGTATCGGTTTTTATTGAACCTATATTGCCTGTTTAAATCTCTCTTAAAAGATTTTTTGCTTTTTCAAGTCTGTCTTCATTAACGTATAAGGGAACGCAGCATCCGGGTCCCAAGATTAGTCTCTTATCTTCCACTTGATTCAATGCATCAATTAAATGGGCTTTCAGATCTTCATCACTGGCATTGTTTAATATATTAAACTCATCAACGCCTCCGATCAAAAGTTTATTGCTTCTTTTTCTGCCTTCTTTCAGGTTCATATCAACTAATCTGTCATGCCAGTTTATGGCTTGTACAGGATATTTCTCCAGAATATCAAACATAGGCGAATTTCCATGCATATGCATTATATTAAACCACATCTTGTCTTTAACTACATCTAATACTTCATAATCATATTTGCGGCCAAATTCTTCATATTCTTTTACGCTCATTTTATCGTAATTTCCTAGCTGGCTGGCAAAGAAGATTCCTGAAGCACCTATTTTCACTAATTCTTTTACATAGTTAACTGTTGTTTCAGTGATTATTTCAATTCCCTTCCTGAAACTCTCAGGATTTTGTCTCATATGAACAATCATTTTATCCCCGCTCATTTTCATCGCTGTAGTAAGCGGATTAAATACAGTAATTACTACGGGAGCCTCGCCTTTAAACCTGTTAACAACCTCTTTTGAAGCCAAAATGGTATCTCCCATTGAACCTTGGTCCATAGGGAGAACATTTAATTTTTCCCAGTCTTTCGGATTTTTAATTGAATAATCCTCTACAAAACCAACAGTTGAACAAGTATTCGGCCACTCACAATCCCTTTCAGGCCATTTTATTTTTGAGCCCCAATCCTGGATAGAAAATAATCCTTGGAATGTTACCTTCACAAAATCCCAATTGAATCTTTCTTGAAACTGCACTGTCTTCCTTACCAAATCCTGGGGATTTTCATCATAAGGCGGAAAGTGTTTCCATAAATTTATTGCCGGTGTATCAAGTTTCTTACCTTCCAAAAGAGATTCAATTCTTTTAATTGGTTTCATCTTTATCCTCCATATAGTATCAACTATTTAATGCTATTAATTCTTTTTGAATAAATTTGTATCTAATCCTGCAGATACTAAAATCATACCATTTTAGTTTTATCTTTTTTTAAATAATCCTTAATATCTCCCCAGAAAGGCCAAATCAGCAATATTAAGTCAATTGCAAATAATGCCAGAGCCAATGGTTTAAACATAACAGATGTTAAATCTCCTCCTGTTATTATCATGGTTCTTCTGAATGCCATTTCTGAAGTTTTTCCAAGAACAAATGTAAGAACAAAGGGTGCCAGGGGGAAATTGGCTCTCTGCATATAAAAACCGATTATTCCGAATACCAATATTAATAATGTATCAAAGAAAAGATTCCTGTAGGTGAATGCACCAAGTACGCAAAGTGAGCCTATTATAGGGATTAGTATAGAATTGGGCACTTTTGTTATTTTTGAATAAATAGGGGCGCCGTATAATCCTATAATTAAAATTGCGAATGTTGCCATAATTATGCCAAAAAACATTCCATATGCAATTTCCGGTGTTTTTGCAAATAACTGAGTTCCGGGAGCAAGACCATGTACCAGAAGTGCACCCAGGAATAATGCAGACGTTCCGTTGCCTGGAATTCCCAGTGTCAAAAGAGGTATTAATGCGCCGGTTACTTCGGCATTATTTGCTGCTGATACACATGCCAAACCCTGAGGATTTCCTTTGCCGAATGTCTCAGGATGGGGATCGTCTTTTTTTGCCATGTTGTAGCTTATACCGGCTGCTGCAGTTGTAGCGGCACCTGGAACAATACCTATAATTGTACCTACGATGGATGATCTCAAATTATTTTTAAACATTGCTTTATGTTCTTTTTTAGATAAAAATGGGCTTCCTTTTATGGCAGAATCTGTAATAGCTATTGTAGCCGAATGAGTTGCAGCCAAATCAAACATTTGCGAAACAGCAAACAAGCCCAGAACAACAGGAAGCAGCGGCAATGAATCAAGTATTGGTTTTATGCCAAAGCTTAAACGAGTCAATCCTGTTACTCCATCCATACCGATTAGAGAACATAAAAAACCAAATGAAGCACTTACAAGACCTTTTAAAACACCTTCCTTAACCATTCCCAATATTACAACCATACCCATCATTGTAACCAGAAACAGTTCCCATGGCCCGAACAGTACCGCCATTTTAGCAATAATCGGAGCCAGGAAAATCAAAGAAGCAGCACCAACCATTCCTCCAAAGAATGAACTGAATGTTGTAACTCCAATAGCCTTCAACCCCTCTCCCCGCTGAGTCATAGGATAACCGTCAATTGTCATAAATACAGAATCAGATGTACCGGGTGTGTTTACCAGTACAGCAGTTATATTGCCTCCATAGGCTCCTGTTACATAGATAGCCCCTAAAGTAATAAGAGCAGTTGTGGGATCCAGATTAAAAGTCAAAGGGATAAATATTGCAAGCCCTGTATCGGCAGACATGCCGGGCAGTGCACCGAGAATGGCACCTATGATACACCCGATTACCAGCCATAGCATATTCTCCGGTGTTGCTGCTTGTATAGCATATTGAAAAAATTCCATATTTTTCAACTCCTTAATAAAAAATTGTTTCAAAATTTTAACTTAAAAATCGACCCATTGGAACTGCCATACCCAGCAGCAAATCGAAAAACAAGTACACTCCCAATGTGAACAGCAATGATACAATCACGACCAGTTTCTTATTTTTCTGTCCCAGCGCCAGCATTGTAAAACTTAGATATATAGGTGTTGCAATATAAAAGCTTACTATTTCTATTCCTACCACATATAAAAAGAGTAAAGCAAGCATTTTTAATGCAGTAGTCATACCGGTTAGATTATCTTCATCAGCTTTCTTTGTTGTCATGAATTTTGTTCTAATAACAAGCAATGTAGCTAAAATTATGGTAGTAATGCAGATTACTGTCGGGAACATCCTGGATTGGGGATCTTTAATTGAAAATGAGTTAATTAAAAATGATATCGATACAAGGTAAATGAAAGCAGCTGACAGATAGTTGCTGTTAAATTTTTTATTATAACCATTTTCCATCTGAAATCACCTCCTGTTGATTCCTTTTCTAAGGAGTCTTACGACTCCTTAGAAATGTTATGGATAATTACTTTATCTTTAGTTCCATGGATCCTCTGCCCATAACTTGGCATATCCTTCAGATATTTGAGTAAATATAGCCTTTACTTCATCTCCGGGCAATGTATCTATAGGAAGTTTCATTTCAGCAGCTTTTGCAGCTACTTCAGGGTCGTTTGCAGCAGCTATAAAACATTGTTCAAGGTATTTTCTTATAGGTTCAGGTGTGCCTTTAGGACACGAAACAGCTCTCATGTTAACCTGTGTAACATCATATCCTGCTTCCTTGTATGTGGGAACATCAGGAAGGAATGGAGAACGGTCAGAATCTCCTGTTGCTAATATAGTAATTGATTTGTCCTCAATAAAGCTCGTAGCATCAGAAACATTCAAACAAAAGGCATCAAGATGTTTACCCAAAACAGCAGCAAATATTGCGCCTTCGCCGTCAAATGCCACTTCATTGAAATCTACTCCTGCTGCTCTTTCAATCATTTTTATGGTTAGTCCTTCTTGCCCTATAACAGAAGTAACACCTACAGAAATTTTACCCGGGTTTTCTTTTGCAGCTTGTACAAGATCTCCTAGTGTTTTATAAGGTGAACCGGTAATAACGCCTATAGCACCCGGATCTGACATAGTGTTAAATATGAAATCTAATTTATCAACTCCGTATGAAACATCTTCAGATACAGCAGATATCAGCATTGCACTAGGTGCAAATCCTGTAAAATATCCATCAGGCTCTGCTTCTGCAGAGGCATTCCATCCGATTCTTCCGCTGGCTCCTTCTTTGAAGCTGATTACAACTCCATTTTTCCAGCCTTGCATTTCCTGCATCTTATCACCTAGAATTCTTATATAGGCTTCTAAGGGTGAACCCGCCGAGAAGGCATAGATAAATGTAATTTCTTTATTAGGATAATCTTCCGGCAGTCCTTCCGGTCTTGGAACAACTCCTTCTTTGTTTTCAGATGGTTTTTCAGCAGGCTCCTCCTTTTGGCTGCAGCCTGCCATTGCTAAACTTAACAATATAACTAAAAGCAAAGCAATTATGGATATAGTTTTTCTCTTAATCATTTTCTTTCTCCT
>JAGOIH010000164.1 GCA_017995755.1 Sedimentibacter sp.
ATCGGGAGAGTTACATTTCTTCCTATTAACATGCTTGCGCAAAGATCTTTAAACAGCTCGGAAAGAGAAGTTTTAAAGGAAAAGTGTGTCATTGACACAGCAGACAACTTAGTTCATACAAACCCCCAATATGAAGCTGTAATAAAAAATCTGCTTGGAAGAATAATAATTGTGGACAACCTGAACAACGGATTTATTATATCAAGGAAATTAGGCAATACAGTTAAAATCGTAACACTGCAAGGAGATGTAATAAATGCCGGGGGGTCTGTT
Source organism: Sedimentibacter sp. (assembly GCA_017995755.1). GTDB lineage: Bacteria > Bacillota > Clostridia > Tissierellales > Sedimentibacteraceae > Sedimentibacter. The sequence continues at coordinate 274 of JAGOIH010000164.1, forward strand.
ACAGGAGGGCATATAGGCGCAAACCAGGCGCTTTTAGGAAGGAAAAGAGAAATTGACGAATTGAAAACTTACATCGACAGGCTTTCAAAGGAATTAAAAGAGAAAAATAATTCGCTGGATCTCTTGAACATAAAAATAAAGGGATACAAGGATTCAGCAGAAGAAATAAAAAGCATCATAAATGAAAAAAATAATTCTTATGAAATGAATAACTCAAAAATAAAAATGCTGTCAGAACAAAATGAAAAAACATCTTCTGCCCTTGACAAATACATTGAAGAAATTGATTTCATCCAGAAGGAAAAACAAAAGTATGAAAATGACTTAAAAGCTTTGAATGATGAAACGGAAAAGCTGAAGTCAAGGATTGCCGAAAAAGAAAAAAGTATTGAAACTGCAATAGTTCAGAATGATTCCAAAAAGCTTAGATACGATGAATACAACACTGTTATTTTAAGTCAAAGGGACAAGGTTGCACAAATCAATCAAAATATCAAGCTTTTAGAAGAAAAACTCAACAGTATTAATACTGAAATTGAAAGAAACAATGAACAGAAAAAGTACAAGGAAGAGGGCTTATCAGCCATTTACAGCGACATTGATGCAGCCAGGGATACAATTGCTGAATATACAGAAAAAGCTGAGGCTTTAAGAGAAGAAATAAATGCTTTAAATGAAAGCTATGCAAAGGAGAAAGCCAGACTTAAAACCTACCGGGATGAAATTTATGATTACCAGAATAAAATCAATGAATCAAATAAAGAAATAACTGACATACTTGATGATGAACTGGCCATGAACGTTAAGATCGAAAGAGAAAGTTCAAAAATTGAAGATATTTCTGCAAAGCTGTGGGAAGACTATGAAATAAACTATGCAATGGCACTGAAATTCAAGGATGACAGCATAAGTCAAACCAAGCTTTACAGCGAGGTAAACACCTGCAAAAAAGCCATAAAGGAATTGGGAAATATTAATCTGGATTCCATAGAGGAATACAAGGAAGTAAAGGAAAGGTATGATTTCTTGACAAAACAGCAGAAGGACTTGACGGATGCAATAGACCAGCTCAGCGAAGTAATAAAAGAGCTTGAAGTTCAAATGAAGGATAAATTTGTGGAGGAATTTTCAAACATAAGGGAAAAATTTTCTCAAGTATTCAAGAAACTTTTCAACGGCGGCAGCGGAGACATTTATTTGGAAAATGAAGAAGATGCTTTAAACAGCAATATAGAAATCACTGTACAGCCCCCGGGGAAAAAATTAAGCAAAATATCATTGTTGTCCGGCGGCGAAAAGGCACTTACTGCAATTGCCCTTTTGTTTTCAATTTTAAAAATAAAACCCACACCCTTTTGCGTATTGGATGAAATTGAAACATCACTCGACGAATTGAATATTTTCAGATTTTCACAATATTTAAAGGAATTCTCAAAGGAAACACAATTTATAGTAATAACCCACAGAAAAGGCACCATGGAGTATGCTGACACTTTATACGGGGCAACAATGGAAGAAAAGGGAGTCACAAAATTAGTATCGCTAAGGTTATCTGATGCGGTATAGCGGTATGGGACACACCTCAACTATGAGGCAAGTCTCTGCGGGACAGAGGAATGTCCCTAAAATATACCATATTCACGGAGGAAGAGATGAATGAAAAAAAAGGCTTTTTCGCAAAATTAAAAGAAGGACTTGCAAAGACTAAAAGAAATCTTACAGAACAAATTGAAAGTGTTATTTTCCAACATAAAAGAATAGATGACGATTTTCTTGACGAACTGGAGGAAATACTGATTACGTCGGATATGGGCGTTGAAACAACAATGGACATTATTGAATATATAAAGGAAGAAACAAAAAAGAGAAAATTGGAAGACACCCTTGAAATTAAAGATGTAATTAAAGAATACCTTATAAATGTACTCAAGGAAAATGAAAGACCCGATACAACCGACAAACAAAGAGTAATACTGATAGTCGGGGTAAACGGCGTAGGCAAAACAACCTCCATCGGGAAAATTGCATACCGTTTAAAGCAAGCTGGCAATAAGGTTATTGTAGCAGCTGCCGATACATTCAGGGCTGCGGCTGTAGACCAGCTTAAGGAGTGGTGCCAGAGGGCAGGCGTTGATATAATTGCATCTGACTATGGCTCAGACCCGGGTTCAGTAGTTTTTGACGCCATACAGGCAGCAAAGGCAAGAAAAGCCGATATACTCATATGTGATACAGCAGGCAGACTCCACAACAAGAAAAATCTCATGAATGAGCTCAGTAAAATTTTTAAAATTCTTGATAAAGAATTCGACGAAGCCCACATTGATGTGTATCTGGTCATCGATGCCACCACAGGTCAAAATGGGATAGCACAAGCAAAGGTCTTTAAAGACGCATGCAATATTAACGGCTTGATTTTAACTAAATTGGATGGCACAGCAAAGGGAGGCATAGCATTCCCCATAGTAAACGAGCTTAAAATACCAATTAAATATGTTGGTGTTGGGGAGCAAATAGACGACCTCCAGGACTTCAACTCTCAAGACTTCGTGAATGCAATATTTGAATGAGACTGCAAGATGCCCTAACCCTATTTTTTCAAGCCAAAGCGCAGAAAAAACAGCGGTAGGTCATTCGCAACGAATTCCCAAAATATGCGACGCAAGGAGCTAATATTTTGGTGAATGAGACTGCAAGATGCCCTAACCCCATTTCTCAGAGTATTTTTTTGAAAATGGCTTAATCACAAAAATAATAAAAATAAACGCTCACGGTTTCGGACACGAATAATTCTATAGCTCATTACAGCTAAAAACCCTGCAGCTTGCAAACTCGCTCTGCTCAAACAGTGCAAGCTGCTTAAGAGATTTTTAGCCTTCATTCTCTAAGAATTATAAATCGTGTCCTGCAAATGTTCGCTTATTATTTATTATTATTTTTTTATCATCGTGAACTATAAGTCCCATCAATAAAAAAGACAATAACTTTCTAATAAAAACTATTGACAAAGCGTATTATATATTGTAAAATTCACTGTCAAGCAAAATACTTTACAGAGGCGGATATGATAGAGAAAGGCTTTATATATAGCATCCTGTATGATTATTATGGCCAACTACTTAAAGAAAACCAGGCAGCCATAATTGAAATGTATTATAACTTGGATTACAGCCTGTCGGAAATTGCCGATGAATTAAACATCAGCAGGCAGGGAGTCTACGATGCTTTAAAAAGAGCGGAGAAGAATCTTTCAGACTACGAAAAGAAAATCAAACTCCATGATAAATATGTTAAATTCATCGACGCAGCTGAAAACATCATAAAACTGTCATCAATGATTGATGAAGACAAATATAAAGATATTATTGAAAAAATAAAGACTGAAGCTGCAAAAATAATTAATGAGGGTTAAAGATGTTTGAAAATTTATCCGATAAACTTCAAAGTGCATTACAAAAGCTTAGAGGCAAGGG
>JAGOIH010000165.1 GCA_017995755.1 Sedimentibacter sp.
ATCATATTCAATACTTCTAAGTTATGAGCATGTCTATATATAATACTGGACAACTTTTATGCTTTTATAAGTAGGATTTTAGCAATAACACTTATGTAATATATAGAGAGGAAGCATTAAAAATGCTCCCTCTCCTCGTTACTATAATGATGTCTTAAGGTATAGAGTCTTTCATAAAATAAATAATCTGTCTCCCTACATACATAATCCACCCATATCTCGTAACTATAGCTTTCCATACTTACGAAAAAGACAAGGCGTTTGTAATCCAATGCCACGAGGATGTGAATGCTGTTATCCTCCCTTAGGATAGGGGCAAAATCAGCCTCTACAGGACTATCAAGCCCATAGGAGCACTCAATCTCTCTGCCCATGTATTGGAGACCGGTACTCCCCGGAGAAGAAAGCTGTAGCTCAGTGGCTTTAATATACCAGATAAGCTCACTTTCCTCCAAGTCAAAATACTTCAGAATCTCCTCCGTACTACGGATTTCCCTCAGATTTTTCTCGTTGCTGCATTTAATCATTTCCATTCCCCTTTCAAATAAAATAGGCATAATGAGGCACTTATGCAAGTGCTTCATTATGCCTTTATTTACAAGGAGTATATGCTTTTGTATCATTGTAGCATATCTTTATTGGTTTTTCTATAATGAAATTATTTGCTTAATAAAAGAACTTGCTGCCAGCTAGTATCCCGGATAACGATTCCAGCTGACATTGTCTTCATCATATTCTATCAATAAGTCATCTGCCACCTGTGTTAATATGTCTACTAATTCAACGTTCCTGATCCAATCTGCAGGTATCTTTTCATAACCTAGGTATGCACCCATAATACTCCCTGTGATAGCACCTGTACTGTCACTGTCTCCATCATGATTCACCGCAGCAGTCAAAGCCTCTCTGAAATCATTCCGGTGCTTCAGTGCGCAATATATTGAAATGCTTAATGCCTCTTCCCCAACCCAGCCTTCACCCAATTGTCCTATTGCCTCATTATCAGGTAAGCTATCCTTTGTTAGTGCCATAGCTATTATTAGGCTATCCTTACACTCTTTATGATTGTCATATCGCTCAAGCATTTTCAATGCACTGATGATAGTGTCTTCAATGTCATGACCTTCTATGATCATGGCAATAATATGTGCAAACGCTCCCGCAGACAAAAAACAAATTGAAACAGATAGCGGGGGCATTGGAAATACAGCTGACGGAATTGATAAAATAATAAGCATAAAAGCAACCATACGGGTAATATTATAATATATACGTACATACTGTACATAATGTGCGTATAATGTTATAATAGGAGGTGAAAGGAGATGAAGGAATTGGATGCGATAAATGCAACCGATGTAAGAAAAGATTGGGGGGCCTTCATTGATTCCGTAGTCAGAAAAAAACCAAAGTTTATAAAACGATCAAGAGATCATATCTTTGCAGCAAGCACCGATATGCTTAAAGAAATGCTCAGAGAATACAAATTGACTGCTACTGTATACAAAGAGGAAAATGAAACAATAACTGCAGTCCTTGAAGAAATAGATATTGTATCAAATGGAAATACAAAAGAGGACGTATTGAACCTCTTAGCCGCCGATTTAAGAGAATACGCCGAGGAATATTACAGAGAATTTGAATATTGGTACAATGCCCCCAACAGAAAGGCCCATTTGCCTTATATCCTAAAAATACTTCTGCTTAATGAAACAAAAGATATATTGGATATGATAGAATGCCGGGATGGAAAGAACTAAAACGTTTCTGTGAAAATGACGGTTGGGAATTATATAAAAAGACCGACCATTATTTTTACAGGAAAGTTGATAATACAGGGAATATCAGAAGGACAAAGGTATCAATGGGATCGGGGGAAATAGGGAAAGTCTTGTTTGCCGCAATATTAAAAAGGCAGCTTTGCGTAACAAAAGAATACTTCAACAGCAAATTGTAACAGTAGAAATAGTCGAAAGGCTATTTTTTCTATTAAGTAATAGAATTATAGAACAAAGCTGATAAAATAACAAAATAATACAATTATGTTACTTTTAGCAACATTTTATTGATTATGCTACATAATTGTAGTATAATATAAGCATAAGGAGGCTGTCAATATGGAAGAAAAAGAATATAAAGGAGCTGCACCAAGAATCCAAGGAAGAGTCGATAAAAAATTCAAATACATAGTAGATGAATTTCTCAAAGAAAAACAAATGAGCCAGACAGAACTGATCAACAACTATATACCGGCAGTATTAATAGCAATAGACGAAAAGCTGTATTGGGAGCTGTATAAGCAGATATACGACAATGAGAATGTCAAACAGGAAGTTGAAAAAATCAGGGGAGGGAAAATGGGTGAAGGATAAATATGAACTGACACCGGAGCAAAACATATTCCTTGCAAAAAAGACCTTAGTAAATAATATATATAACAGTGCCAGACTGGAAGGCTGCAACATCACCTTTCCCGATACACAGACAATACTCGATGGAGTCAGTGTAGCCGGACTGAAAATGCAGGATGTTGAAGTGGTTTTAAATCTTAGGGATGCGTGGAAATTTGTACTGGCAAGCATAGAAAAACCACTGGACATAGACTATATGTGCAAAATTAACTCTTATGTATCAAGGAATGAAAGTCTGGATTGGGGAGTATTACGATATGGAGAAGTAGGCATTACCGGAACCGATTACAAACCGCCTGTTCCAGAGAAAGATAAAGTTATACAGGCACTGAACAAACTATTGAATGAAAACAGCAGCATTACAGAAAAGACCATAAGCCTGTTCCTATGGAACTGCCGCAGCCAACTGTTTTGGGATGGCAATAAAAGAACAAGCCTTATCGCAGCAAACAAGCTGATGATAAGCGAAGGCAAAGGAATATTGATGATAGACGAAAAGCACCTGCTACAGTTTAACAAACTACTTACGGAATACTACATTACTGGAAACAGAGTGGAAATAGGCAAGTTCCTATATGAAAACTGCATACATGGAATGACTATAGACAAGGAACTGAAAGAAAAATATCAAAAAGAAAATAAAAGGGAGAGTGATGATTAATGAAAATTAAAAGGACAATAGCGATAATACTAATAGCCGTAATGCTTATGACAGGAGTAACGGTCAATGCAGATACAAGCATGGGAGAAAAAGCAATGAGCATGATAAAGAACCAGCTTGAAATATTAAGGCTACAGGCAAAAAATGTACAATCCTTTGTTGCGATAATGGAAGAACTTATCCCACTTGTATTGTCAGAGCTGAAAGACATAAAAGAAAGCGATTGGTTTACCGAGAATGTAGCACTTTTATACGGCATGAACATAGTCCAAGGTGACGGAGCAGGGTACTTCCTGCCAAATAAAGAAGTAACCGGCAGCGAATATCTAAAAATGGTAGTAGTAGCATTAGATAACAAGACTTATAAAGCAGCAGCAGGACAGCAGTGGGATAAACCATACATAGACAGAGCATTGGAATTGGGGCTTGTAAAATCAGGGGAAATAGCAGATTACAGAAAGCCTTTGAACCGTTATAACATGGCAAAGATAATAGTAAGGGCCTGTGATGAAAGTTTTAGCAATTACGAAATGTATCAGAGCAGCATATCCGACTATAGCAAAATACCTGCGGAATTCAAGGAATATGTGCTGAAAGCCTACAGCAAGGGAATAATAACCGGCTATCCTGAT
>JAGOIH010000166.1 GCA_017995755.1 Sedimentibacter sp.
AATGTCCCTGTATTTGGGGGATACACTTTATATCCCTGAATTTTGATGGAAGCAGGTCTTATTATGAGATTGATTGCCTTGTGCCTGGTTTTAATGATTGCTGCCAGCGGTTGCGCCGCCGAAGATAACCCCTTCATCCTGCCTGTTAATTATTCAGCTGAAGCATTGATGAAGGTATACACTGATAAAACAGAAAATGACTATAAAGTAAATATTATCTTAAGGGACGGAAATTACAGCATCAGAACGGAATCGGAAGATGAATCCTGGAATTATGCCTATGTTTCAGGGAACAGATTGATATTAAACAACGATAAATTTCCTGAAAGCAGTGTAACACTTGAAAATTACAAGTTAAATAAGACACTCCTTCATGATTTTGATTTCAGAAAATTTGATATATTGGAAAACATTCCGGAAGAATTGATTTATTGGGACGGAGAATATAAGCATGTTTTAAATTTCAGCAAAGAAAATCTCCTTCCAAAGACAATTTATATTTATAATAATGATAAATTGGTAAAAGCTATACAGTATGAAACAATAAAAATTGAGGAATAATACTAATAAATATTTACGGATAATACAAATGTTTCCATACAACTTATCTGCTTATTGTGTTACAATATAAAATAACTGTGCAATTGCGAGGTGTGTATCTTGGCGGACAATAAAAAAGTACTGATTTCTATCCCTGAAAACTTATTGAGGGAATTGGATAATGCTGTAAAAGAAGAAGGAACAAACAGAAGCGACTTTATAAGAAAATCCATCAGGTTTTATCTGATTGAAAAAAGGAAGCTTGAAATCAGAAACAAGATGAAGGCCGGCTATCTGGAAATGAGTAAAATCAACAAGAGTATTACTGAGGAATACTCAGAAGGGGACTATGAGGACTTTTTAAGCTATGAAACTAAATTATTAGGAAGTGAATAGTTTTGATTGTTAAAAGGGGAGATGTATATTATGCCGATCTTAGCCCTGTAATCGGTTCCGAGCAGGGGGGGGTCAGACCGGTATTAATTGTACAAAATGATATTGGGAATAGATACAGTCCTACAGTGATTGTTTCTGCAATCACGTCTCAGATTAATAAGGCTAAGCTGCCAACTCATATTGAAATCAGTTCTGAGGATTTCAGCCTTCCAAAGGACTCTGTTGTCCTGCTTGAACAAATCCGGACCATAGATAAAAAGCGTCTCAAGGAAAAGATTGGACGCTTTGACAAGAACCTTATGGGAGAGGTGGATGACTGCTTAAAAATCAGTCTGGGACTTATAGATTTTTGATGTTATTTGCAAAACCGTTATTTCTCAACAGTGTCCTTACGCTGCCAATCATATATAGTGAGCCTGAAAAGGCAATGGTGTCACTTTTGCCTGCATTTCCAAGCAGAGGCAGTATATCCTCATAGTTATCCAAAGGGATAACTTTTATTTTTGTGTGTTTTTTAATTAATTCAGCTAATTCTGCTGCTTTCAATGCTCTCGGACTCAAAGGAGTCAAGGTGTAGATTTCCTTTGCATAAGGCAGCAATAATTCCAAAGCCTCCACAGGTTTTTTATCTTTTAAAATACCAAAGAAAAATGTTGCCTTGTCCTTGAAATATTCCCGTAATGTCTTTGTAAAAGAGTTTATGCCGTCGATATTATGGCCGCCGTCAAGGATAATTAAGGGATCTTTGTTGATAATTTCAAATCTGCCGGGAAACCTGCAGTTTGAAAAACCATTGATTATACTTTCTGAACTTATGCTGCAGCCTTGTTTTTTAATTAGCTCCAAGGCGGAAAGGGCTGTAAGTGCGTTTAAAAGCTGATGGCTACCCAGTAGATTAATTTTTATTACCGGCAGATCAAACACATCTGATTTTAAGTATTTAAACCATTGGCCGGTAATATCAGAGCTGATTTTTTCAATATTATTGATATCCGGTTCGTAAACTAAAGAGTGTTTTTCTTCAGCTTTTTCTTTGATAACATTTTTGATATTTTCTGCCTGGGGATAGATTACAACAGATGAATCTTCCTTGATTATTCCAGCCTTTTCAAAGGCTATTTTTTCCAGGGTATCTCCAAGCTGTTCCATGTGGTCATAGCTTATGGAAGTAATAATAGAGACCAAAGGTTTTTCTATTACATTGGTTGCATCAAATCTTCCTCCCAAGCCCACTTCAAGGACTAAAAAATCAATATTTTCCTCCTGAAAATACTTAAAGCCGATGGCTGTCACTACCTCAAATTCAGTAGGGTGGTCATATCCTTCCGAAATCATTACATCGACTTTTTCTTTTACCAGTGCTGTAATTCTTGCCAGAGAATTTTTGCCTATGTGACTTTTATTTATTTGAATTCTTTCAGTGAACTCTTCCAAATAGGGGCTTATAAACAAACCTGTTTTGTAGCCTGATTCTATGAGAACTTCATGAATTAAGCTGCAGGTTGAGCCTTTGCCGTTTGTTCCTGCCACATGTATGATTTCATAGCTGTTATGCGGGTTGCCAAGCATCTCCATAAGCCTTTTTATTCTTTCAAGACCAAGCTTTGAGCCGAATTTATATGTGGAATGAATAAATTCAATCGCTTCTTCGTAATTCATATTAACCTCACTAAATTTATTGTTTTAATTCTATAATACTTTTACTTCTTTTTCAATAAAATTGTTAAATACAATTTTTCCAGATTGTTTTTATAAAAAAATAATAAAAATATCCGCTCACGGTTTCGGCAGCGAATAATTCTAAAGCTCATGACCGCTAAAAATCCTACAGCCTGTAAACTTCGCTGCGCTCAAATAATCGATGGAGCATAACTATTAAATAATTAAAAGTTGTCAATAATAATTGAATATGATAAAATATTCTAGAATATGGCAACTTAAACTGCCGTAAAAGGAAAGGGAAAAATGATAGATATAAGAAAACTTGACAGAGAGCTTTTAAGTGTGGAAAAGCCCGCACGTTATGTGGGAAGCGAGCTGAACTCTGTTGTAAAAAATAAAGATATTGATATAAGATTTGCGTTTGCATTTCCGGATATTTATGAGGTAGGGATGTCTCATACCGGACTACATATTTTGTACCACTTATTGAACAGCATGGAAAATGTATGGTGTGAAAGGGTGTTTGCACCATGGACAGATATGGAAGAGGTGCTTCGTAAAAACAAGATACCCTTGTACGGCCTTGAGAGCAAGGATGAACTGACAGCCTTTGACTTCATAGGCTTCACACTCCAGTATGAAATGAGTTATACAAATGTTTTGAACATGCTAGACCTGGGAAACATTCCCATAAGGTCAAAGGACAGAGACAGCAGAATGCCCCTTGTGATTGCAGGAGGTCCCTGTGCATATAATCCTGAGCCTCTCCATGAAATAATTGATCTGTTCGTAATAGGCGAAGCAGAAGAAGTTTTACCCGAGCTTATAAATTTATACAGTGATGAAAAAAAGAAGGGATATGAAAAGAAAAGTTTTCTGGAAAAAGCAGCAGCCTTGGAAGGTGTATATGTTCCGAAGTTTTATGAGGAAATATATAATGATGACGGTACAATAAAGGAAAGAAGACTGTTGAACAATAATGCCAAAGAAATTATCAGGAAGCGGATTATAAGGGACCTGGACAAAAGCTATTATCCTGAAAAAAGCATCCTGCCCTACATTG
>JAGOIH010000167.1 GCA_017995755.1 Sedimentibacter sp.
AAAAAACAGCCTGAAAAAGACTGTTTTTATCGCATTTATATTTATATGCGCGTATATTTATATTCTTCTATTTCGTTGTACAATTCTTTCATAATCTTTTCGAAAATTACACCTTCCGAGCTGGGCACCCCTGCTTGATAACTTGTAAGAACCGATAGCGATACAAATCTTGCTGCTTCCTCTATTGCTTCAGGAAGGCTCTTCCCTTTCAGGTAGTAACCAAGGAACAAAGAAGTAAATAAGTCCCCTGTACCCGGATATCTTTTGTTTACATAGTTAAAGGGTGCCAGCCAAAACTTGTCATCATTGCTGTTATAGCATACATTCACATGTCTGCCTTCTTCTGTCATAATTCCGGTTATCAGAGAAATTTCAGGCCCCAGGCTGCAAAGCTCTTTTAAATACTCTTTTACCTGGGGAAGAGTAACTTTATCACTGGAATATTTTTTCCCAAGCAGGATGCTGGTTTCAGTTAAATTCGGTGTAATAATATCTGCTTTTTCTACTAAATGTGACATTTTTGTAATCATTTCGCCATTATAAGTGGCATAGGTAAAACCGTGGTCCCCCATTACAGGATCTACCACAATCAACGCTTTATTGTTTTTCTTCTTAACCTTGCCGATTATGTCAAGAATAATGTCTATTTGGTCTTCGGAGCCTATAAATCCGCTGTATATACAATCAAACCAGAAATTATTTTTTTCCCAGAAAGAATAGTATTCCTCCATGTGAGCAGTAAAATCAAAAAAGTAAAAGTCCTTGTATTCAGAATGATTGCTTAATAATGCCGTAGGCAATGGGCATACCTGGCATCCCAAGGCTGACATAACAGGAATAATAACTGTCAGTGAGCATCTCCCCACTCCTGACATATCTTGAACTGCCATAATTTTTGGAATTTCTTTCATATTGTATCCTTTCGATAAAAGTATGTTGTTTCGCTTATCTTACAGTATTCGGGGACATTCCTCCTGCAGCCGGATACTGTCTATGCCGGTGTGTACACCATGTTCTGCGGTTTTGTTCCCATACCTATTTTAAATGTATTCTATCACTTTCTAAAGGTACAGTTTTGCTAAATTTGAAGGGTACAGCAATACGATTAAAAAAATGATTTCTTTTATAGAAATCATTTTTTTAGGGTAAAGATTTATTAAATAACTCTTTACAAGGGGGGCTAGTTAATTACATCATATGTATTCGAGCCTGTAAAATTATTTTTGGGGTTGCTATGAATAATTTCTATTGTTAACTTTTAGTGCCCTTACAAAATTTTTACATCTCTTACATCTAATCACAGTATAACAAATCTCCTATATTTATGCAATAAAAATATTTCAATTTTAATTTGTGAATTTATTAAATTTCATTAATACTTACAATTGGGGCTATTGATTCTTCAAAATAACATCATGGGCTCCGCCTTCAGTTAAAGATGTAGCTGAAACCACCGTGAGCTTTCCTCTTTTCTGGAGCTCTTTGATTGTCCTTGTGCCGCAGTTGCACATGGTTGATTTTATTTTATGAAGGGTGCTTCCAAGTCCGTCATCAAGTTTTCCTGCATAAGGCACATATGAATCAACGCCTTCCTCGAACTGAAATCCGCCTTTTCCTCCAAGATCATACCTTGCCCAGTTTCTCGCCCTGTTGGAGCCTTCTCCCCAATATTCCTTAACGTATCCGCTTCCGTATTTTATTTTATTGGTGGGGCTCTCATCAAAACCTGCAAAATACCTTCCAAGCATTACAAAATCTGCTCCCATAGCCAATGCAAGAGTTATGTGGTAATCCAGAACAATTCCTCCATCTGAACATATGGGTACGTAATCTCCGGTTTCTTCAAAATATTCATCACGGGCTTTAGCAACATCCATTACAGCTGATGCCTGGCCTCTTCCTATTCCCTTCTGCTCCCTGGTAATGCAGATTGAGCCTCCGCCTATGCCTATCTTGACAAAATCGGCACCTGCGTCCGCCAGGTATTTGAAGCCTTCCTTCTCTACCACATTGCCGGCTCCCACCTTAATCCTGCCGTCATAGGTTTTCTTTATCCAGGTGATTGTATCATGCTGCCATTGGCTGAAGCCTTCTGATGAGTCAATACATAGAATATCCGCTCCCGCTTCAACAAGGGCGGGAACTCTTTCCTTATAATCTCTGGAATTAATACCTGCTCCCACAACATATCTTTTATGTTCATCCAGGAGGGAATTAGGATTATCCTTATCCTCCGAATAATCTTTTCTGAATACCATGTATACCAAATTGAAATTTTTATCTACTATGGGAAGAGAATTCAGCTTATGCTCCCAAATTATATCATTTGCTTCAGAAAGTGATATCCCCTCTTTCCCTGTTATTAGGTTTTCGCCTTGAGTCATAAAATCCTTAACCTTTTTATCCAGGGAATCCCGGCTTGTTCTGTAATCTCTGCCTGTTACAATTCCAAGAAGCCTTCCTGTAGCCGAGCCGTCCTCGGTTATAGCCATGGTCGAATGGCCGGTTTCTGCTTTTAAATCCAAAACATCCGCCAGTGTATGCTCAGGTGTCAGATTAGAATCGCTTATAACAAATCCGGCTTTATATTTCTTCACCTTTTTTACCATTTCTGCTTCGACTGCAATTGGCTGTGAGCAATATATAAATGAAATGCCGCCGTTTTTTGCCAATGCTATTGCCATATTATTATCCGAAACAGACTGCATAATGGCCGAAGAAAAAGGAATGTTAAGCTTTATTTCGGGTGTTCCGCCTTTTTTAAACCGGGTTATAGGTGTGCTTAAATCAACATTATCAACAATACAATCTTTAGTTGTTAAATTCGGCAACAGCAAATATTCGCCGAATGTTCTGGAAGGCTCGTTTATTATAAATGCCATATTGTCTCCTTTTCTTATGGTGTGCTTATTGCAAAGGAACTGTTGATGTAACAGTTCCTTTTATATGTACATTAATCTTCGTCGTCGTCATCCTCGTATTCGTCTTCTTCTTCATCCTCATCAAACAGCTCTTCCAGATCTGCTTCTTCGAGAATCTCATCAAATGCATTTGTTACCAACTCATATTCCTTGTCGGATTCTATACTCAGCAGTTCAATTCCGTCGCCCTGTTCCTTAAATTCATAAAGAAATACTTCTCCTTCTTCCTCATTACCATCCAATGGAAGCAAGGCAATATAGTCCTTTTCCTCAACAGGGAAAATTGCAATAATAGCACAATCAACCTCTGTCCCGTCTTCCAGTGTAATTGTCATTACTTCCTCTTCATGATCCCCGCATCCGCATCCGCATTCACAATTATCATCAAATTCATCATGATTGCAGCCGCAATCTTCATCTTCACAGCCACAGCCGAATAATTCCTTATCATTCATATTTTTACATCCTTATAATTTATTTATCCATAGACATGGATACATAAACTCTAACAGAATGGAATATAAAATGCAATAATTAATTTAAATAAAAATTTCCTCTTTACAGAAGCTGTTTTTTCCGTTATAATTTAAATGTTGCCGGGATGTAGCGCAGTTTGGTAGCGCACTAGCATGGGGTGTTAGGGGCCGCAAGTTCGAATCTTGTCATCCCGATAGCAAGGCGGTCTTTGACCGCCTGTTTT
>JAGOIH010000027.1 GCA_017995755.1 Sedimentibacter sp.
ATTGATTACAACTGAATTTTGCAATATGAAATAATGAAATATAAATAAGGAATGTTATACTTATAGTCTGCCTATGGCCTTTCTTGCCGTAACCGGTTTATTTGTGATAATGGCATCAATGCCTTGTTCATTGAGCAATTTGATTTCTTCTTCATTATCAATAGTCCAAACGTGAAGTTTCATGTTTTTTGACTTGCTTTCTTCGATAAATCCCGGCAGCTTAAGCATGTGGCATATTGGATGCAAGGCATCAGCACCGAAATTTACTGCATAATCTAAAACCCCTAAATATATGTCAGAAACCAAAAGTCCAATTTTCACATCCTTATTAATATTTCTTAAATTTAACAGACTATAATGGTTGAAAGAAGAATAAATAATCCTGTCTTCCATGTCTAATTTCTTTGCCAAAAGGATTAGCTTTTCTTCAATGCCTTCATAAAATATAACCCCTGTCTTCAGTTCAACATTGATAATTAAATCAGTGGGCTTCAATAGCCTGTATACTTCTTCCAGGGAAGGTATGACACAAGTACCGTATTGGGGAAAGAGCCTGCCTGCATTGAATTTTTTTAATTCTCTTAAATTGTAATCCTTTACAAAACCTGTACCATCGCTTACTCTGTCTATTGTTTCATCATGAATTACAACCAGTTCTCCATCCCTTGAAAGCTGAACATCCAATTCCACTCCGTCGGCCTTTTGTTTAACCGCTATATCAAATGCTTCAAGTGTATTTTCAGGTGCATAAAAACTTGCTCCTCTGTGTGCCCAAATTTGCGACTTCATAATATCCCCCAAAATAATATTTAAATATTCAATAACTTTCTTAGCTTTATTTGATTTTTTTCACAGTAAATCTCAGTACAGCTTTAAGCTTATCAGCTTGAGTTTTACGTGGATCTGAAATATATATTTCGCGGTGTGTGAGGGAACTTCTCTCATATCCCCTGTCACTACAGAATTTTCCCATAATTTCAAAACTTGCTGGCTCATCATCATAGCTTCCTAAATGAAGCATTTGGCAGCATAGTCCCTCAGTGATAGTATCATATTTCATTTTATCAAGATAAGCATTCGGTTTTTTCTTTTTTGTTTCTGTTAAAAACCGTTCAAATAATTCATTTGTTAAAAAATCCGGCTGTCGGATCATAATAGAGTAAGCAAAGTTGCTTTTATCAGCTATTGATTTGCTTTTATCAACCAAATCCCACACTCCCTCAAGAGGAAATACCGTATAATCGTAAAATCCTCCAGGTATGACCTTGCTTTTATAAGACATCCTTACCGCATAACTAAAGCTGTAAAGAGCAGCTGTCGCATGTGAAAATTCTTCTCCGTTGGGATCTCCCCGGCCGTCAATAATTGCAAACCTTATTTCGGGTACTTCAATGATACAAGGACTGCTCTTTGGCAGATATAAATCCTTAAAATCCTTTTTGTAATCAACCTTATTCATTTGATACTCCTATATGTATGTTTTTCATATCTTTAAATTTAACTCCCTCATTGCTTTCCTTCAAACGGCCGATGACTTAAGATGCCGGATACAAGCTATCCTGTTTATATTTCTATAGTCAGGCCCACTCCCACCTCTTCAACAGGAATGAATTTATGTATTTCGGCTTTAGCAGCAAAAGAAACACAATGGCAGGGATAAAGCCTGGATATCTTGTTTCTCAAAAAATACTCAATAGTCTTTTTCAACTGATCAGACACATCAAACAGATGAAATCCCCCTATTACTCCGATTACCCGTTCTTCACTGCAGATTTTTTTTGCATGTTCAATAATGCTGCATATGCCGTTATGGGAACAGCCTGTAATAATGAACAATCCTCCGCCGCTGTTATAAACAAGGGCTGTATCTTCTATTATATAGTCAGGTTGTTCTTTGTCTTCAGCAGATACTGTACCTATTGCTTTTCTTGTTTCAAAATCATTATAAGCAGGTATCTCACCTAAAAATGTTATGTTAGGGCTGATCCTGACCGGTTCCTTTGTCAGTGTCACTTTGCACAGCTTCTTTAATTCCTCCAATGAAAGTATTGAGCCTATTTCTTCTCCATCACAGTATTTCCTGTCGAAAGCATTTGGATGGGCTATAATATTTTTGCCGGCAATTTTATTTTCAGCAGCCAGATAAAAAAGGCCTCCCGTATGATCATTGTGGCCGTGAGAGATAGCAATAGCAGTTACAGAATCTAAATCTATATTAAGATCATGGGCATTTTTTATAAACATGCCGGAATATCCTGTATCAAACAATATTTTGCTTTCATCGTCTTCTATATAGAATGATAGCGCAGGTTCACCAAAATAATATTTATCAATATAAGTATTATTATCTATTAAAACAGTCAGTTTCATAAATTACCTCATAAATTATTATCTTCTTTATATGATCTTACAATAATGGAAATAGACATAGGCTAATATGAACCATCCCTTATTGTATCCCACAGTTTGACATTTAGAAATCGCGACAGGGTTTGTGCATCTGTTCTGATATTTAATAGGTTGCCGTGAGAAAGAACATTAATCCTATCACCATCATTCATGACCAGGTTTAATTCGTAGGAATAATAAGAATGATCCATTCCATCCGAATCTTGGCTCGAAACAAAACTTGACAAAAGCTGTATTGCATAAATGTCATCAAGTAATATGCATCTTTTGTTTTGTTTTTTAGAGTCATTTAAGTCCGTCTTCCTTCTTCCCTTGTAAAACAAGCCCGACCTTTTATCAAAAACAACAGGCCTAGTAAATTTAAACAGCCCATAAAGACCTACCGCCATAAAAAGAATCGGTATTATTACTAAAAATTTACTTCCTCTAAATGGAGGGCGCATGAAAATTAATGGAAACGCAACAGATACTAAAACAAATGCTGAGAAAAATATTATTACGCCTGGAGTTGGTCGGAATTTAATAACCAATTCGTCGGTTTGAACCAATCTGCCGGTGCAAAAGTTTGCTCCTCTTGCATTTGGCAGAGGGCTCCATTCTGTTATCATAGCAACCGGGTCATTAAACCGTCTTGGGTCCACTTCAACCGGATTATTAATCTTGTTAATTATTTTATTGAATTTACTAATAATATTATTTATAATTTCCATTTTTATCTCTCCATTCATATACTATTGACTTATCCTTATTATCTATTCTTCATCCTAAGTATCAGCCCTGGTTACACTTTCAACATACATTATTTCACATGCACCATTACCGGTATCATTTCTGGCAAGACTGCTTTTCCAGTCATAGTCAGGGAACTTCACATTAACCAAATATCCCTTCAGTGTTATATAATCTTCCTTATGAACTTGTATCAGCTTCAATAATACTTTATTATCCTTTGGAATTATATGTACATTGGCTGAATGCTTAAGTATGTAATCACCGTCAACACAACTTTGGCAGCCATACCTGTAAAAATACATCTTCCTGATTGACTGTAGTTTATACTGTCATCCATTTCCTTAGTATCAAGCTCGCCCCATACTAGCAGCAAGTCAATGGGTGAGACTTCAGAAGCAGAATCAAAGAAATAATACCTCTTGCTTTTGACAACTGCTGAAATTTTATATTCAGCTAATTTTTCCATTTTTATTGTCTTATTATTCCCATCGTGATTTATTTCATTATTAAATCCTGTTTTTATATCAACTTGTACTGGTTCACCTATCATCATAACTTCTTTGTCATTTAAGCCGGGCAGGATAATAAATGTAATAACTGCTATAATTAAAATTTCAATTAAAAATATTACTAATTCCTTTTTCATTTTAAACCTGCCTTTCACAGACAGAGCAGACAGATGAAAGGTCCGTCCCCGTGTCTTTACTACAGATGAAACGTATCCATGTCTTATTCATATTTATATTTAACAACAAATAATTCCAATGGCTCATCTCCCTTATTGCCTAATTCAGTAATAACGCCTTTGGGAATATTGACCAGCCGGCCTGCACCAAAGGTTTTTTATTCTGTTATATCAGCAAACAGAAACGGAATAATCCTTCTTAGGTCATCCGGTATTATTTCAATCTGATATCCAATCTTTCCGGCACTGACAAAAATTGTATCCTTTCCTGATGCACTTTCATCCACAACGGTAGTAAATCTTTTTTTCATGCCAATCGGTGAACATCCGCCGTGTATATAACCGGTAAGCGGCAGCAGTTCCTTTGCCTTAATCATCTCCACAGACTTCTCATTCACCGTCTTTGCCGCTTTGCGCAAATCCAGTTCCCTGCTGACAGGGACCACAAAAACATAATGCTCGCCTGACCTTCCGACAGCAACAAGTGTCTTGAATACACGGTCTATATCTTGACCCAGCACAGCCGCCACTTCAAGACCGCTGACCGCATCAGTATCTGCATAACAATGGTGGCGGTAGGGTATCTTTTCCTTATCCAGCAGCCTCATTACATTGGTTTTCTGCTCTCCTTGTTTTTCTGTATTTTTAGCCATAAATACCACCTGGTTTCATTCTGTTGTAAGCTTTTTTCTTAAATCATTGATTAATCAATTATATACTAATTTTTTGCAATCCTCAACGAATTTTGTAAGGCTTTTTTATATAATCAATTTTATTTATCATATATACCCTTGTGATTATTTAATAAACAATTATATTTAACTGTAAAAAACTTGCACTTATGATATAATGAATTCAAATAATAAAGCAAAGACTTCAGTCTTTGCCCAGATGCATTCATTGTATCAGTTTGATGCAAGCCGAATTGGGGCTTGCACTCATGACGTTATAACATAAATAAATATGATGATAGAATAGGAGTCAAATATGAAGGATAACAAAATCAAAATAGCTATACTGGGATTTGGTAATGTAGGTAAGGCCTTTGCCAAACTTCTGATTGAAAAAGAAGAGGAAATTTTTGATAAATTTAGTTTAAAGGTTGTTGTATCGGCAATTTCAACCAAGTCAAAGGGCTGTTTAATTAATGAAAATGGTATTGATTTGGAAGGTGCCCTTGGGGATTTGGAAAAGTTCAATCATTTCGATGAAAAAAGATGTGACTACAATGAAATGAGTTCAATGGATGTAGCTGAAAATGCAGACTACGATATACTTTTTGAGCTGACTCCCCTAAAAATATTTTCCGGTCAGCCTGCAATTGATCACATATCTTCTGCCCTGAAGAGGAAAAAACATGCAGTCAGTGCAAACAAGGGGCCGATAGCCTGGGCATATAAGCCTTTAAAGGAATTATCAAAGAAGAATAATGTTTTATTTTATTATGAAACAACTGTGATGGATGGCACGCCGGTTTTCAACCTGGTTGATGAAACCCTTAAATTCTGTAAAATTCTAAAGATAGAAGGAATACTGAATACGACTACTAACTTTGTTTTAGAAGAAATTGCAAAAGGCAAGTCATATGATGAGGCTATTGCGGAAGGCAAAAGAAGGGGTTTTGTTGAAGAAGACCCGGCAATGGATATTGAAGGATGGGATGCAGCGGCAAAAACTGCAGCTTTATTAAATGTGCTCATGAATGCGGATATAACTCCTTACGATGTGGACAGAAAGGGAATAGAGGATGTTACATTGGAGCAAATAAAGGAAGCAGAATCAAGGGGAAATGTAATTAAGCTATTGTGCTACGGCAAAATAGAAGACGGTAAAGTAATTGCCAGAGTTCAACCAGAAGAAATTTCTAAAAATTCTCTGCTGTCAAACATTAACGGAACAACTTCAATAGTCAGCATTACTACAGATCTTATGGCTACCGTATCAATTATAGAACATGAGCCGGAAATAGAACAAACAGCTTATGGAGTGTTCAGCGATTTAATAAGAGTATTAAGCAATATGAAATGTTTGTAATGCTGTATTATTTGCTGCACTGAAACAAATATCATCAAGGATATCTTAGAATATGGAGATGTGAATATGAAAAAATTCACTTTTTTCACTATAATTGTATTGTTATTGGCTTTGATTATGGTTTCCATAAACATTGAAGAAATAATAAATATATTTATAGAAAAGCAGGAACAGCATGAGGAAATTATAAATAAAGATTCTATTAAAAATTATTTTCCCATAAGGCAAAACATAAAATATGTCTATGAAGCAAGCAGCGATGATTTGCTTTATGAAGTCACGCCTGATTACACAAGCGAGGGCATGATTCAGCTCAGAATAACCGGAAATGAGGGAGTGACTGTTTCTGTAATTAAAGTGAATGATAAAAAGGCAACTGGCAGAATAATGATGCAAGAAAACCTTCTTAGAGAGAATCTCCTAAATTCAGCAAAATTACACAATCAAGACGACATGGAGGATGTCCTTTTGATGGAACCTCTGGCAACGGGTACTGAATGGACTGTATCAGGCAATCATCAAAGAAAAATTACGAATACTGACTCAATAGTTGAAACTGATATTGGAACATATGATGCCATAGAGGTAACAACAGAATCAGTAAACTATAAAAAAGTTGATTATTACACTAAAGGCATAGGTCTCATAAAGTCGGTCATAACATCAGAAGACAAAACAACAACAATTGTAATTACAGAAATTATTGAAAATTCTCCTTTTACAGAAAATATTGAATTTTATTATCCGGACTTTAATAAAATGAAAATATTGTATAAGGTTCAAAATGTAGAATTTAAAACAAATGACCTTACTGAAACAGTAATCGCAGAAGCTTATAAAAAAGCTTTGCCGAAAGAAAACAGTGTTTTAACAAAAGAAACCGGAATAAACAGGATTTTTTGGGATGCAGGCGGAACCCTTTGCATTGATTTGAACAAGGCATTTATTGACAATGCAAAAAAGAAAGCCCTCCATGAAGGAATGGTCCTGCAGAGCATTGCAAATACATTTGGCAGATTTTTCAATACGGAACAGGTTTATTTTACTGTAGATGACGAAAATTATGCGTCTGACCATATAGATTTAAGCCAAGGGACTTTTGCTGTTAATTTTATCGGTTACCCTTTATTTTATGATATTGTAATATATGGAGGCACCCCGTCAGGAATAACCGCCGCCGTCTCTGCTGCAAGAGAGGGAATGGATGTTGCATTAATTGAACAAGGCAGTCATATAGGCGGTATGGTCACAGGAGGACTGGGTTTTACAGACCGGGGTAACACTAAAATTATCGGAGGAATCACCAGGGAGGTTTTTGAAAAAATAGGCAGACACTATGGCAAGGATGCAGGATGGGACTTTGAACCTCATGTGGCAGAAAATGTGCTGCTGGAAATCATTGAAAAAGAAGAAATCGACTTATACTATAATAAAAAAATAAAGGAAGACAATGGAATTGAAAAGGATGGTAAAAAAATTATCAGTATAGAAACGGATGATGGAGATTTATTTTTTGCACAGGTTTTTATTGACAGCTCATATGAGGGTGATTTGATGGCTATGTCGAATGTTTCATATACTACCGGCAGAGAGGACAGCAAAAAGTACAATGAAAGCTTTGCCGGACTGCTTCCTCCCATGGGCACAAACAATTTCTATTATAATCTCAATGCACATGATGAGGACGGCAGCCTGTATAGTGGCATTTTAAATGAATATCCCGGTGCTATAAACAGGGGGGACAAGAAGATACAAGCTTATAATTACAGATTGTGCGTAACAAACCAACCGGAAAATCGAATACCGTTTTATAAGCCAAATAATTATAATGAGGAAAACTACAAGCTTTTAGCTGCCTGGCTGAATAAAATCAAGGAGATAGAAAACCGGAACCTGGCCTTTTCAGATGTGGTATATTTGGGAAGGCTGCCAAACAATAAGTATGACGTGAACAATTACGGCCCTTTTTCAACAGATTTAATCGGAGGAAGCTGGGAATATCCTGATGCTGATTATGAAAGGCGTGAAGAAATAAAAAATGAACACAAGGAGTATATACAAGGTCTCTTGTATTTCATTTCCACTGATTCAAGTGTTCCTGCCGAACTTCGTGAAGATGTGAAACAATGGGGTTATGCTGCAGATGAATTTGAAGATAATCATTACTGGCCTTACCAGATTTATGTAAGGGAAGGCAGAAGAATGTTAGGAGATTACGTATTAACCGAATCGGATATTCGTAAAGAAAAAACAAAATATGACTCTGTCGGCATGGGCTCTTACAGCATAGACACTCATAATGTACAAAGATTTTTGACCAAGGACGGATTTGTGCTTAATGAAGGCGAGCTTCAATACCCTGTAACACCCTATGAGATTCCATACAGGGTGATGATTCCAAAGGCTGCAGAGGCAGATAATTTAATCGTATCCGTGTGCATTTCAGCCAGCCACATAGCTTATTCATCCGTGAGAATGGAACCCCAATACATGATTATGGGTGAGGCTGCAGGATTAGCAGCCAAAATTTCAATTGATGATAATACAAATGTACAAAATATTAATTACAATAAATTGAAAGCGAAGTTAACCGAGAATGTAGCTGTGCTAAGGTTTGAATAAAACTTGTCACCATACCTGCTCCAATTGTAAATGCCCTCCAAAGACTATATCAATGGAAGGCCTGAATATAACAATTCCGGCAATTATCAGCCGGATTTATCTATGCTTACAATAATTGCCTTGAAGTTGATTAGCCGAATTCATTCAAAAACGCTGGATTATTTGGCTAATATTTCAGCTGTTTATAGGGCTCCAAGTGGGCTGTTACCTGTACATTACCGTTAATTTCCATCCTTATTGTTTCTTCGATGTTGTGTATTAGCTCATGGGACTTTTCTACACTCATTTCCGGTTCTGTCATTATATGCATATCTATAAACAAAGCGTTGCCGTATCCCCTGCTTCTAATATTATGTGCGTTTTTTACCTGCTCGTAGCTTAGCACAATAGTTTCAATTTTACTATTGTCAATTGCCGCCTTATCCAACAATATACCGCTATTATCTCTAAAAATTTCATATGCAGCATGCAGGATAAATCCTGCAACAGCAAAGGATGCTATAGAATCAATAATAGCAGGCAAGCCAAACCTTATACAAGTTAAAGTTATAAGTACTCCAATCGATACATAAATATCACTTCTTGTGTGCATTGAATCAGAGATTAGTATCTGACTGTTAAATTTCCTTCCTTTTGCGTATTCATATTTGCTTATAAAAATATTTACACATAGGGTAACTACTAAAACGATAAGGGATTCTATTGATACTTTAGGAATAATCGGATTCATAATTCTTTCTGCTGTATTGAAAATTACTTTAAACCCTATAAAAAACAGCATTCCTGCTATAAAAAGTCCGGCGAGCATTTCAAACTTTCCATGTCCGTATGGGTGGTCTTCATCCACAGGTTTAGACGCAAAGTAAATACCAATTAATCCGACTATATTCGATGATCCGTCAGATAAGGAATGGAAACCATCAGCAGTCATACTACTACTTTTTACAATGCTGCCAATAACAATCTTTAATAAAGCTACACCTAAGTTAGCAATTAATATAATCAATAAAACCCTTTTGACATTCTTAAAACTATTTGTCAAAGTTCTACCTCCTAACAATGATTAAGTTATAAAAAATCTGTGAAACTATTTTATAGTAGTCCCACAGATTCAATTTCTGCTGCCAATCGGCCCGGCTTATGACATTAAGAAATGTCCTGCTTGTTCTTATTATATACAATTATATATACAATATATGTATCTTACCTTTTTGGGTTACAGTTATTTATTTTAATAATAAATGAGGTCAGACATAACATGGACACCCTGTCCGGAATAATCCTTATAATGCATTCCATAAGATTTTTACCCATATTCTTTCCCCTGTGCCGTTCTTTTAATGTTCTTTTGGTTTACCTAAATGGGTAACGCCTATTCAGATAATTATATGTAAAGTCTGCAAATAATGAATACATAAAACAGTACACGATTGAAAAGGCCATTAATACTGGTATTTGAATCAGTATGCTGCCGGGAAAATTAACACCCAGGACAGGAATTCCAATTAGAAAATTTACTATGGCAAGCGAAAATGTTAGAATAACTCCGCTTAATATGGATATTATAATTTTTGATTTTGTAATATAACTAAAGGCTCCTATTGAAAAGCCCACTAATCCATTAGTAAATAAAAAAAACATACCTTCATGTGAATTAAACGTATAAATTAATACACCAGTAATTATATAAGCTGTAAATCCAGCCTTTGGATTTGACCTTGACAAAATATATATAGGTACTGCACTTAATATTGTGGCAATAATAAATATTTCTCCAAAGGCTGCAGGCAGCAATTGAAGCAAGACAGATAGGCAGATCAGCAATCCGCCTTGAGTTATATTTCTAATGCTCAAACACAACACCGCCAATTATATTATTAGTTAATATATATGACGGCTATATTTGTTATGTTCCACGTAATCTCCTAAATTATCAATTTCTTAGGTCTAACCTTGAAGCAAATGTGCTGACGGAACTGCCCTTTGCCGATAAAAGCTTTGATGTTTCAATTACTTCTTTTGTTGCACACGGTCTTAGTAAAAATGAACGGCAAGTAATGTATGATGAAATGATAAGAATTACAAAACATCTGGTTATAATTTATGATTACAATGAACACAGGGGGTTAATTACCGATTTAGCAGAATGGCTTGAAGGCGGCGATTATTTTAACTTCATTAAAACAATAAAAAACGAATTAAATGATAAATTTGAAGATTTGACAATAATTAATGCCAATATACGTTCAGCTTTGTATATAGCAAAATTGTAGCTTATTTTACATAATTAATATTATGTAAACAAAAAGAGATGTTTAAATAATGTTATATAAGCCGGAAGTGACACATGATGTGTGTCCCTTAACTATACTTAATATAACATAATAAAAATTATGTAAAGTAAGACTAATTTTATTATACTCTTAATGAACCACGGAATCCCCTTGAGCCATAGTATGATTCAGCTGAGTTATGGTATATAAAGACAGTATCATAGCGGCGGTCGCAAAAAACTGCTCCTCCAAGCTTTCTGATTTTATCAGGCGTTTTTATCCAGCTTGATGTTTTTATATCAAAAACTCCCAGCTTCTGCAGCTCCCTATATTCTTCTTCTGTTAATATTTCTATTCCCATCTGGGCAGCCATGCCGACTGCACTACTTTCCGGTTTATCCTTCTTCCTTGATTCCAAAGCCTCCGGGTCATAACAAGAATTTCTTCTGCCTTGTGGGCTTTCAGCAGAGCAGTCAAAGAAAATATACTCATCTGTTTTATTGTCATATCCCACAAGATCAGGTTCTCCGCCTGTTTGCTCCATTTCATTAAGCGCCCACATTTTATCTGAATTTTTCTTTAGTTTCTCTTGTACTTTCGACCATTCTATATCTTTATGACGGTTCATATTTTTTTCAAAACGGGCTTTTAAAATTATAAGCAGTTGTTCGCTAAGCTCAGATGACAAATCTTTCTTGTTCTTATCTTTCTCCATATGGATATTTCCTCCTAAAAAATACAGTATATAATCTTTTATAGAAATACCCACTTTTCTAAATATTAAACAATATTCTTATGAAGCCATCCTTGCTGCAAAACTATCCTCCCTCATCTCCCCCTTCAGGTCCCATTTATTAATATTATTAATTTTATAATTAATTTTTTTAATTTTGATATTAATTTTTTTAATTTTCATATTGACATTTAATGAAAAATGGTATATGTTGTTTATAAAAGGAAGGTGAGTTAATGAAATATAAAGCACCAAGCAGATGCCCCGTATGCGGTAATAAACTTTCAGTTACAAAACTTAGCTGTAATAAATGTTCTACAACAATCGAAGGAGATTTTCATCCTTGCGAATTTTGCAGCCTTCCGGAGGAAGACCTTGATTTTGTAAAGGTATTTATAAAATGCCGTGGAAGTATTAAGGATGTGGAAAAAGAGTTAGGAATTTCATATCCTACGGTTCGAAGCAAGTTGGATGCAGTTATAAAGAGCTTAGGGCTTGAAGCCAAAGAACCATATATAGAAAATGAAAAAATAAAAGCAGAAAAAAGCGAAATACTTAATCAGCTGTCCAGAGGAGAATTATCGCCTAAAGAGGCAACAGAAAGAATAAAGAATTTATAAAAGGAGAACAGGAAATGGATGATCAAAAAAAGGTTTTGGAAATGATTGAAAAGGGTCAGATTACTGCAGCGGAAGGCATGGAGTTATTAAATGCGCTGAACAAATCTGCAGAAGAGCAGAATGATAATTCTGTAACAGCATATACGTCTGTAAAAAAAACTTATAAATTCCTCAAAATAAGAGTTACATCAGATAATAATTCGGTAAATGTAAATGTTAATATTCCAATACGTTTATTAGGCGTTTTTGGCGGATTAGCAGGCAAAATGACTAAAATGGTGCCTAGGGATGCCCGGGAAGAAATGGAAAGCAAGGGTATAGACATAACAAGCATTGACTTCGAAAAAATTATTGAAGAATTAATGAACGGAACGTTAGATGATCCCACCATAGTAGATATAGAGGCATGGGATGAAGAACACAGCACAACTGTAAAAGTAAAAATATATGCTGAATAAACCTATACACTTTATATTATTCCATCAATTAAAAGGATAGCTGTGACAGCTATCCTAATTTTTTGAATCAGTATGACCCTGTTTCTTTTTTTAATTCATTATTCAAGCAAAAATTCAATTTTTGTTAACAGTTCGCTTTCAGGAATTTCGTCCGGTGCATTGTAATAGTATTCATAGGTTACACCTGTTGGCTTATATCCCTTTTCGCTTATAAATTTTGTTAACTGCTCATAAACAGGACCGATTTCACCATAAGAACCCTTGTGGAATCCTGTAGCCTTCTTGCCCGCAGGAATGTATCTTAGAACGATATCATCTTTGCCTTCAATTTCTTTTGTAACAGGAAAACCTATTTCAACATTAAGATTTTCCATATCCATATTGTAATAGGCTATAAATGCAGGCCCAACCGGTTCCTCCCCCTTCTCCATAATATAATTTACAATTGAGCTGTAGGCTCTGCCTACTACATTAGGCATATTGCTGACGGATGTGGTAGTTTTTACTGATAATACAGGCTGCTTCTCGGTTTCAACAATTTGTAACAAGTAACTCATAAAAGCCTCCAATTTATATTTTTTTCTTTTGTAGTTTTAATTGTATACTTATTTTCCCAAAAAACAATAATAGTTTTATAAATTTCTCTAAGACTCTTCACTAATGCTGCGAACGTACCAGTTTAGATTCACAATGCAAACAAATTATCTACCAATTGTGCAATAAATCTGGTACAATAATTTCAGCAGATATTGCAAAGTTAATAAAAATGAAAAATTCTTCTAAGCGGGGATCTGTATTCTGTAATTAGAAATAAGGAGGAGTGTTTTTGAAATACGATGCAATAATTATTGGAGGCGGTCTCTCCGGTCTTACAGCTGCAAGTCTTCTTGCAAAAAGGAATCTAAAGGTTGCTGTAATTGAAAAAAGTTATAATCCTGGAGGTTCCTGCGGTACCTTCAAACGCGGCAATGTAACCTTTGATCAGGGGTCAGCTATGTTGTACGGCTTTGGAGAAAACGGGTTTAATGCACATAATTTTGTGTTTAACTGCCTTGAAGAGCCAATTGATATGATTAATCACGACCTTTTATATATCGTCAATTTTAACGGCCATAGAATAAAATTTTGGCCGGATATTAACAAGTTTGCAGAGGAACTGGCCCAGGTCTTTCCTGATGAAAAGGAAAATATCAAGCATTTCTATAATGATATGCTAAGGATTTATAGTCATGTTTTAGTTGAAACTCCGACTTACACATCAGCAGATGAGACAGATATAAGATCTGCCATGAAAAGTGTTTCCAAGCATCCAATATCTTATATTAAATTTTTAAGTTTTTTAAATAAAAGTGCAAAAAACTTATTAGAGAAATATTTTAAAAATCCTGAAATATTTAAATTTTTTGATAAGCTTACATCGACATATTGTTATGCTACTGTAGAAGAAGCTCCTGCTGTTCTTGCAGCTGTTATGTTTGTGGACAACCATGCAGGAGGAAGCTATTATCCGGCCGGCTCCACAATTTTTTTGCCTGGAAAGCTGGAAAAGGTAATTGAAGAAAACAATGGTGATATGTTTTTGGAAAGTAAAGCTGTAAAAATATTGTTTGAAAATGATAAACCTGTTGGAGTTTTGCTGAAGGATGGAAGAAACTTAAGGGCAGACAATATTATTTATTCAGGTACTGCTTGGAATTTGTATGAAAAATTAATAGATTCTGAGTATACAACCCATGAAGAAAGACAATGGGTGAAAAATCAGGTTCCTACATACCCAAGTGTTGTTTTGTATTCTGTAGTTGATAAAGAGGTTATACCTCCTGAAACTGCCCCTATTGAAATGCTGGTTGGAAGGCCGGATAAAATTGATGAAAGCGAAGTTACAGCATATATATTCAGTATTGACGACAGAACTATTTGCCCGGAAGATGTGCATACAGTAGTAGCAATAGGTCCATCCTTTGAAAGCTGGGATTATGATGCAGATTATAAAAACTCACAAGACTATAAGCTGAAAAAAGAAAAGGAAAGGAAAAGATTAATAAGCGTTCTGGAAAAAAGGTTCCCGGGTTTTGAAGCATCGCTCAGGTATGCTGAAATAGCAACACCTTGCACTATACAGCGTTATACAATGAAAAACGGCGGTGCAGTAGCAGGACCAAAGCAGATGCTAGGACAGCATATGCTGAAGAGACAGCATATACGCACTAAATGGGATAATCTCTTTTGCTGCGGCGAGTCTACTGTCATGGGAACAGGAACGCCTGCAGTTACTACATCAGGACTATCTGCAGCTAATGCTGTGCTTAAAAAATATGGCATAGAGCCGTTTGCATACCGTGAAGGAATGAAAAACTATGTAAGAATAGTTGACAAGCCATTTACAAATGATCAACTGTTTTCGAATTATGATGAAAAGACTCGCATTATAATGAAAAAAGCCATGAGATGCAGACTTTGTGAACATCCTAGCTGTTCAAGAGATCTCGATGTACGAGGCATCATGCGCAGAACTGCTGTAGGGAATTTTTCAGGTGCAAATAAAATATGGCTTAATAACAAGACTGATGCAGAAAGCATGGAAAAGTATGAAAATAACTGCATCTGCAAGCATGAAGAAGGTAATCCGGTTGAAATCAGAGATGTTATCAAGTATATAAGCGGGGTGAAAGCGTGAGTAATGAATATGATGTAGTAGTTGTTGGAGGAGGCATTGCAGGACTTACCTGTGCTGCTTATTCATGCAAATACGGATATCGTACACTTCTCTTAGAAAAATCAAACAACACGGGAGGCCTGGTTAAAACATTCCGGAAAAATGGCTATGCTTTTGATGGGGGTATCCGGGCCTTTGAAAATACAGGAATTGTCCTGCCAATGCTGAAGAATCTTGGTATAGACATTGAAATAGTAAGCAATCCGGTATCTATCGGCATAGAAAACAAATGGGCAAGGCTTGAATCAAGAGAAAGCTTAAAAGCTTATAGCTCAATGCTGGCAGTCATATTTCCGGAAAACAGGAAGGAAATCGATCAGATAGAAAGAGAGATTAAGAAAGTCATGGAATATATGGATGTAATCTATGGAATTGACAATCCACTATTTCGTGATGATTTTAATGATAAAGAATATCTTGTCAAAACACTTTTTCCCTGGCTGCTAAAATATCAGTATAATATTGGAAAGGCAAAGCGTTTAAGCGAACCGGCCGGCGCTTATCTAAAGCGCATTACCATCAATCAAGCTCTTATTGATATGGTTATTCAGCATTTTTTTGCTGAAACTCCAACATTTTTTGCTCTAAGCTACTTCGGCCTCTATCTGGAATACTTCTATCCTAAAGGCGGTACTGCTGTTCTTGTTGATAAAATCGCAGACTATGTAACCGCATCAGGAGGAGATATTATAACAAATGCAGGGGTTACAAAGATAAATACCGAGAAAAATCAGGTTTTTGTTTCTGAAAAAATTTATTCTTACAAGAAGTTAGTTTGGGCTGCAAATCAAAAGTCCTTATATGAAGCTATAGAAAAACAGGAATCCATTAAGATTAATAATCAAAGAGAGCTTGTTTCAAAAGGAATCACTAATGATTCAATACTTACAGTTTTTTTAGGGGTAAACAAGGGCAATGAATACTTTATGGGTATATGCGGTGCCCATGCATTTTATACTCCTTCATACCAAGGCCTTTCTTCAATCGGGTCATGGAAAAATGAAATAAGGTCAAAGGAGCATTTGTACCATTGGATAGAAAAATTCCTGGAGCTGACCACATATGAAATATCCTGTCCGGCCCTAAGAGATGCAAGCCTTGCTCCTTATGGAAAGACCGGAGTGATTATCAGTACCTTGATGGATTACAACCTGGTTAAGCATATCTCTGATACATATGACTACGAGGATTTCAAAGATTTCTGCACCAAAAAAATAATAGGAGTAATCAGCAAGACAATACTTCCTGAAATACAGAATAATATTGAAATGAGCATGTGTGCGACTCCGCTGACAATTGAACATTTGACATCAAATAAAGATGGTTCGATAACAGGATGGTCATTTGCAAACAAATATATGCCTTCTGAAAATAATTTCAAAAAAATTACAAAATCAATCTATACTCCTATAGATAATATATATCAATGCGGACAGTGGACATTCTGTCCTTCCGGTTTGCCGGTATCTGTTTTAACGGGAAAGTGTGCTGCAGATGAAATAAAGAAGGCATTATGAAAAAATCCCTTGAATTTTTTCATTCAAGGGAAACAGCGCTTTGAATTAACCTTTTTTGTTTTTAAAATCTGTTGTTGTTCTCCTTGCATGCAAGGTCTGGTTCATACTTTTTTCATTATCCTCTGCAACTGTGTTTTCAGGTCTGTAGGTCAGAATTTCATTATATGCTTTTAATTCTTCATCCGAATCAGGTCCAAATGGAATTAATCCCGTTAAATCTGTTGATGAACTTGCATTTAGAGAATTTATATCCCACTGAATATTGTATTTATCATTTGATTTTTTATGTTTGTCACTCATGCTGAATCTCCTTACTATGTTTTATTTATA
>JAGOIH010000028.1 GCA_017995755.1 Sedimentibacter sp.
AAGAAGCCCTGCCATTTGCCTGTGCAATGGAAATGATTCATACATACTCATTGATTCATGATGATTTGCCTGCTATGGACAATGATGATTACAGAAGAGGCAAGCTGTCAAACCATAAAAAGTACGGCCAGGCAACAGCAATACTTGCCGGCGACGGTCTGCTTAACAAGGCCTTTGAAACAGGATTGGAAGCTTCAATAAATTCGAAAAGCATGAACGCCGTAAAAGCCCTGAAAATAATTGCCGACTCTTCAGGTACGGAAGGAATGATTGGAGGTCAGGTTGTAGATATGGAAGGGGATGAAATAATCAATTCCATTGAAGACCTGAAATATATGTATTCTTTGAAAACAGGGGCCATCATCAAAAGCAGCGTAATTGCAGGAGCTCAATTGGCAGGCGCAGATGAGGAAGAAATGAGACAACTGGGATCCTACGCTGAAAAAATAGGCATAGGATTTCAAATAGAAGATGATATCTTGGATGTTACAGGCACCCCGGAAAAATTAGGCAAAGCAGTGGGAAGTGATGCTGCAAATAAGAAAATTACATATCTTACATTTAAAAGCATAGAAGAAGCAAGGCAAGACGTTGAAAAATTCACTCAGGAAGCAATTGAGAGCTTGAGCATGTTCGGCGGCAGAGCTGAATACCTTGTTGAACTGGCAAAATTTCTTACAAACAGGGAAAGATGATTTAAATTTAAAAGGACATACATCTCGGTTCCCAGAAAACTTCTGCTTGTTAGAAGATGTACATTATTATATTTTGGTGAACGGGACTGCGAGATGATTATTTGACCTACTCAAGCAGCATCTCCCCTATATCAACTACATTTCCTGCCCCCATGGTGATAATAATATCACCTTTTTTTGCCATTGACCGTACTATATCAGCTGCTTCCAGGAAGTTTTCCGCATAGATTCCATTCTTGGAATAATTCTTCATTTTATTAATTATATCCATTGAATGAATCTCACCCTTGTCAATTTCCCTTGCAGCATAAATATCTACTAAAATTGCCTCATCAGACATGGATAAAGCTTCAGCAAACCCATCCAGAAGCTTTATTGTTCTGGTGTAGGTATGGGGCTGAAAAACAGTGATTATTCTGCCACCGGCATAAGACCTGGCAGTTTTTAAAGTGGCTTTCATTTCTGAAGGATGATGGGCATAGTCGTCAATAATAACTGCCCCGTTAATCTCGCCCTTATATTCATATCTTCTGTGAGTGCCTTTAAATTCATTCAAGCCTTTGGCAATAGTTTCAGGCTCAATCCCCAAAGACAGGCATGCAGCACATGCAGCCAATGAATTTAAAATATTATGCTCGCCGAATACTTTAAGATTGATTTCTATAACTTCCTTATCCCCGTTCATCAGTGTATATGAGGGTTCAGGTATAAGCCTTGTATTCCCGGCATAATAATCGCCTTTATCAAGGCCGAAGGTCACAACCTTGCATTTTATATTATTGAACAAATGACTGTATGCTTCATTGACAATCAAATGACCGTCAGGAGGCAGTTTTTCAGCATATTCAACAAATGCACTTTCAATATCTTTTAAATCCTTGTAGTAATCAAGATGGTCTTCCTCAACATTAAGAATCACTTCCATGGTCGGGTTAAATTTCAGGAAATTTCTTTTGTATTCGCAGGCTTCAGTCAAAAGAAGATCGTATGAGCCGTGAAGAAGGTTGCCTCCCAATGAATCCATTTCACCCCCTATAAAAATAGTGGGAGCTAAATCAGTATCAATTAAAACAGATGAAAGCATTCCGGTAGTGGTTGTTTTGCCATGGGTGCCGGAAACACAAATAGCATGGCTGTAATTTTTCATTACTGCCCCAAGGAATTCAGCCCTGTCCATTATCTTAATATTCAGTTCTTTAGCTCTTAAAAGTTCGGGATTGTCCTCAGCGATTGCAGATGTATATACAACCAGGTCGATGTCATCACCTATATTTTTGCTGTCATGCTTTATGTAAATATCTGCACCTGATTTTTGAAGGTTTTTTATTATTTTGGAATCGCTTCTGTCAGAGCCTGAAACCTTGATCCCTTCCTCAAGCATTATTTCAGCCAGTGCACTCATGCTTATTCCACCGATTCCTATAAAATATATATGATTGAAGTTGTATTTCATTTTAATCTCCCCGGGTATTCATTATAGTTTTATATTATTCATTTAAGAGGTAATTAACACTCTTGATATAAAATTTTTTGATTATATTTACTAAATGTATAAATAACTCATAGTATTATAGCACGTGCACACCCATTGTTCAATAAATTTTTCACCGGCTGTCCTGGGCGGCTGTCCCTAGCTTGCTGTTCATGCCCGGCGGGTTGCCATCCAGGGGAAGCTTCAGGTTCTTGGGTTTTAAGGATGATTTTATGCAGTCTCAATCACCGGTTTATTTGGTCCATTATTTCTTGATTTTTTTAATACATAAATGTATAATAGCGATGTTATGAAAGAAAAAAATGAAGTCAGGAATAATATGAAAATTACAGCAAACAATTTAAAAGACACCGAAAAATTAGGAAAAATAATAGCAAAATGCCTGGAAAAGGGTGCCGTGATTTGTCTTGACGGAGAACTGGGAGCAGGAAAAACCTCCCTTACTCAGTTTATAGCCAAAGAATTCGGTGTGAAAGAATACATGGTAAGTCCTACATTTACAATCATTAAAGAATATGACGGAAAACTGCCATTTTTTCACATAGACGCCTACCGCATGGGTTCGGAAGATGATATGTATGATTTAGGATTCGATGAATATATATATTCTGAGGGAGTTACAGTAATTGAGTGGGCTGATTTAATCCGGGGAATGCTTCCGGAAGAAAGAGTTAATATTAAAATTATTAGAATTGATGATACGAAAAGGGAAATAAACATTGAAGGAAAAGGACCGGTTTACGAAAAACTGGTCAGGGAGTTAAAAAATGAAAATACTTTCAATTGAATCAGCATCCGTGGCAGCTTCATGTGCAGTATCCGAAGACGAAAATCTTTTAGGTGAATATACCTTAAGTCATAAGAAAACTCATTCGGAAAAGCTCATGCCTTTGATAGAGGAATTGATGGAGGATCTGGGACTAAAGCTTAAGGACATTGATTTCCTCGCAGTTTCTGAAGGCCCCGGCTCATACACGGGACTCAGAATAGGGGCTGCTCTTGCCAAAAGCCTGGCATTTGCCGGGAATTTAAGGATAATAGGTGTTCCTACAATGAAATCACTGGCAGCCAATATTTATGATGAGGATAAATTAATCGTACCTGTAATGGATGCAAAGGCCGGAAGAATATATACCGGCATTTACAGGTGGGATAACAGGGAATTAAGGGAAACGGAGGAGCAGTTTGCCTGCAATATTGACGAATTGATCCAAATATTAAATAAATATGAGGAACCGGTTGTATTTAACGGAGACGGATCAGTAAATTACAGGGAAAGAATACTTAATAATTTAAACAGAAAATCATATTTTGCACCTGAAGCCTGCAATTATCTCAAAGCTTCAACACTAGGCTTTATTGCATATAAAATGGCGGTTGCAGGGGATACTGTCACGGCAGATGAATTTAAGCCCCGGTATCTCCGGTTGTCGCAGGCAGAAAGGAACAGAAAGTAAGAGGTGTGTATGGGGGATGTAATAGTTCGAGGAATGCTTCAAAAAGATATTGACCAGGTTATGAATATTGAAAAAATTTGTTTTTCAATGCCCTGGTCTAAGGCATCTCTTGAAAATGAACTAATCAATGAATTGGCATATTACCAGGTGGCTGAAGTTTCGGGGGAAATTGCAGCATATATGGGGATGTGGAGAATTATTGATGAATGTCACATAACCAATGTTGCCGTTCTTCCTGAATACAGAAACAAAGGAATAGCAAGCATGCTTATAAATAAGATGATTGAAATATGCAAAAGCTCTGAGATTTCTTACATGACTCTCGAAGTCAGGATATCAAATGACCCGGCAATCAATTTATATAAGAAGTTTGGATTTTATGCCGTTGGGAAGAGACCAAATTATTATGTTAAGCCTTTGGAGGATGCACTGATAATGTGGATGGAGTTGCCCGAACCCTATTTTTCCGACTGAAAGGAGAGAAAAATAGTGGTAGGTCATTCGCAACGAGCGCCGGTTTTGTGCGACCAGAGGGAGCAGACAAAAATGTGCAGCGAGACTGCGAGGTTGACAGCTAGGAGAAAATAATGAGAAGAAATAAAAAACTAAGGATAAGAAGGACCATAATTGTTGTTACCGCACTTTTGTTAATATTGTTCGGGGCCTTTCTCATAATAGAGAAATTAGGAAATAGGGGGGAGGAGCCTTCAAACCTGCCTGACAACCCGGAAGAAGAGGAAACTTCCGTTGAACCCGAAAACCCGCAGGAAGAAAACCCTCAGGAAGAAAACCCTCAGGAAGAAGAGCCGGAAGATTCCCAAGAGCCACCGGAACCCGAGAAACCTGAGCCTAAAGAAGAAGACCCGGTGCAGGAGCAACCCGATGATGAACCCGGCATTACAATCGAGAACCCTGAAAAGCTGGATGTGCTGGTTAACAGAAAAAGAAACCTGCCTGAAAACTATGTACCTGAGGATTTGGTAACACTCGGCGAAGTGCCTACAGTACTTTCAAACCCTGAGGTAAATCAATTGAGAAGCGCCGCCTATGAAGCATTGAAGGAAATGTTCACTGCTGCTTCAGAGACAGGCAATGAACTCCATGCGCGGTCAGGCTACAGGTCATATTATACCCAGTCATCACTGTATTCATCCTATGTTAACAGCTACGGCAAGGCTGCTGCAGACAAGTACAGCGCCAAACCCGGTCAAAGCGAACATCAGACAGGTCTTTCAATAGATATTACATGCGAGGCTGTAAATTATAAATTGGATACGGCATTTGCAGAAACGGAAGAGGGAAAGTGGGTTGCAGAGAATGCCCACAATTACGGATTTATAATAAGATATCCAAAGGGCAAGGAAAAGATTACCGGCTACGAATACGAGCCCTGGCATATTAGATATTTGGGTGAAGACCTTGCAGAAAAGTTATATGAATCAGGACTCACTATGGAAGAATACTTCCAATAAAAGAAGCCGCGGGAGCAAATTCCCGCGGCTTCTTTGACATCTCAAAATGAGGTTGGCCCATCTTACATCAATTCAAACACATCATTTGCATACTGTACAGGGTCTTCGATGGTGAGTCCTTCAATAAGCAGTGCTTGATTATATAATACATTTGACAGTTTTTTAAGTTTTTCCCTGTCATTGTCATAAGCATCCTTTAGTTTTTCAAAAACCTTGTGGCCGGTGTTAATTTCAAGTATCTTCTCCGCACGGATGTCTGCAGGATTATCAGGCATTGCATTTAAGACTTTTTCCATTTCAATAGATACATCTCCTTCGGCTGATAGGCACACGGGGTGAGTCTTTAGCCTCTTGGAAGACCTCACTTCCTTAACCCTGTCACCTAAGGCTTCCTTCATGAAAGCAAATATTTCCTTGTTTTCTTCAGCATCAGCAGTATTATCATCCTCCGCCTTGATATCCAGGTCGGAACTTGAAATATTCTTAAATTCCTTTTCCTTGTAACTAAAGAGTACTTTTATGGCAAATTCATCTATTTCATCTATAAAATACAGAATTTCATATCCCTTGTCCGCAACAAGCTCAGCTTGGGGAAGCCTGGCCAGTTTATCAACACTTTCTCCAGCCGCATAATAGATATACTTTTGGTCTTCCTTCATCCGGCTTACATACTCATCGAGAGTTGCCAATTTTTTCTCGTGAGATGAATAAAACATTACCAGGTCCTGAAGTGTTTCCTTGTTTGAACCCCATTCGCTGTACAAGCCGTACTTCAAGGTTCTGCCGAAGCTTTGGAAGAATTTTTCGTAGCTTTCTCTTTCATCCTTTAACATGGCAAAAAGCTCGCTTTTGATTTTTTCCTTCAGTTTCTTGGCGATAAATTGAAGCTGCTTGTCATGCTGCAATACTTCCCTTGAAATATTGAGGGAAAAATCAGGAGAATCAACCAGGCCCTGCACAAAACCGAAATAATCAGGCAGCAGCTCACCGCATTTTTTCATAATCATTACCCCGTTTGAATAAAGCTCAAGACCCTTTTCAAATTCCTTTGTATAGAAATCAAAGGGCGCTCTTGCGGGTATGTACAATATTGCATTGTAGCTGATTACCCCTTCTACGCTTACATGAGTATGCTTCAAAGGTTTTTCATAGCCGAAATGTTTTTCCATGTAGAAATTTTCATAATCTTCTTCTTTAAGCTCGCTTTTATTTTTTCTCCATATGGGAACCATGCTGTTTAGTATTTCATCTTCGAAGTATTCCTCGTATTCATTTTTGCTGCCATCCTTGAGTTTTCTTTTTTTTATCATCATCTTTACAGGATATTTGATGAAATCGGAATATTTTTTAACCAGGGATTTAATATTGTAAGAATCAAGGAACTCATCGTAATCTTCGTCTTCAGTGCTTGGCTTGATTTTCATGATGATGTCTGTTCCAGCTGTTTCTTTACTGCAGGGTGTGATTGTATATCCGTCTGCTCCCGTTGACTCCCATTTGAAAGCTTCATCAGAATCTGCTTTTTTGCTTATTACGGTTACCTTATCTGAGACCATGAATGCAGAATAAAATCCCACTCCAAACTGCCCTATTATATCGACGCTTTCTTTTATTTCGATGTCTTCCTTAAAATCAAAGGACCCGCTTTTTGCTATAATTCCCAGGTTGGAATCAAGCTCATCCTTTGACATTCCAATTCCTGTGTCAGATACGGTCAATGTTCTTTCTTCTTCATTTGTTGTAATTCTTATATAGAAGTCATCTTTGTTAAAGGGGATGTTTTTGTCTGTTAAAGACAAAAAGTAGCTTTTGTCAATTGCATCACTGGCATTTGAAATAAGCTCCCGTAAAAATATTTCCTTGTGTGTGTAAATGGAATTGATCATAAGGTTCAAAAGCCGCTTGGACTCTGATTTAAATTGTTTTTTAGCCATTTTATCTTCCTTTCATATCTTATGTTTTTCTGACTTTTATTCTTCTTTTATAGCTCCAGCCATATCCGGGAGAAGCCAAAATCTAAAATATTATGTCAGGTTATTTATTATTAACAATAGGGTTGTTAGCACTCTAAAGCGTTGAGTGCTAAACATATTTTATCAAAACCACAGTATTTGTCAATAGGTTAAATAAAAAAAGGAGAAACTCCCCGAAATATAAAATACTATCACAAGCTGATGGTACCGCCTGTGACTCTTAATGTCGTTCTTCGTACAATCTGCAGACCTCATATATTTTACAAAAGCTGTTCCATGTTTTCAAATCAACAATTCCTGTTACTGGAAGCATGCTTCTTTGCTGAAAAAGTATAACTGCTTCTTCGGTTTTTTCATCATATAGGTTTGTTACCTCCAATTCCGGATAATTTGCATATCTTCTGGAAAAGTTGTTAAACATGACCTTAATTCCATAAACTAAATCATTTTGGTCACCTGTTTTCACATCTTTAAATTCAGGATTACTGACGGTAATTTTTCCCGGCATTTGAGTTTTTCTAAGATATTCATTATTTTTACTTGCCAGCACAGCCCATGTGGGGACATCAACATAACCGGTGGGGGGAAGCCCGTTTGCATTTTGAAATATAAGAACAGCATTCCGGGTTGCCTGGTCATATACTCCTGTAAGTTCTATCATATGCCAGGCATGATTCACATTATTAAGATAGTTTTGGATTTCCAGAATAAAATTAGTGTTATTTTCTAAATTTACCATAATCCCTCCTTTTTGTTATGAACCTGTTGTATTACTTGCGATAACAGACTGGTACACCTCGTTTATCCTATTCCATGTTTCTTCATCTACAACACCCGTAGGAGGCAGACCGTACAAACTTTGAAAAGCTATCACTGCAGCTCTTGTATTGGAATCAAACCCGCCGCCTACTTCAACAGGCCTTATTTCGGGCTGCGTTAGAGAAATAGTATTCAGCATTATTTCAAGAAGCACAATCCTTGGATACTCGGGGCCCATACCCTGAGTTAAGTCCACTCCCGTGTAAGGAAGAAAGGGCAGCGTCAATTCTTCTACAGGTGTTGATGTAAGAACTGAATATGCATCCCTGTACAATAAATTCAATGTTTCCTGATCTGCAATTCCCGTAGGGTTTAAACCCATTATAATTTGATATTCTCTTACCGCCCGGGCAGTATCGGGACCATAAAAAGTATCTATTTCCACAGGCTCTATCGTATCGTATTTTGTGGATATTACATTTAGAAAAAATTCAATATAAGCCACTATGGGCAAGGTTGCCCCCTCCAGTACAATATTTGAATAAAGCTGTCTTAATTCTTCATAGGAAAGCCCCTCAGATACCAGCTCGGCTAGTCTTTCAACTGCAATATACGTAAAGCGGATCCGGTACCATGTTTGACTGTCTACTACTCCTGTTACAGGTAGGCCAAATACTTCTTGAAATACTTTTACAGCATTTTCAGTTTCTTCATCGAAAAAACCTGTTATTTCAACACGGGGAATCAAGGGAAAACTGTCGCTTATATTCCTCAGTGAATGCTGCATTCTGAATACATCTATTCCTGAATCGCCTAGTGAAAGGGGCTCACCGGGATAGGTTCCTGTAATCACAACTGCAGTTGTACTATCGACTAAAGTTATATCATCGCCGTAGTAATACCTGAGAATATCTTCTGATGTATAACCTTGATTAGCCAAACTAACAGAACCCCATTGATGCATCCCGTCGCACACAGAAACTCTCCCGTCGCAAAAGGTTGCAAACATTGGCTCAATGAAGCCATTTCTGACAATATACCTATTGAATTCCTCATTTGCAATATTGGAGATGGAGTCGAAAATACCCCTCTCGTGAACATAGGCCTGGTCGTACTGGGTGGTATTTGTAATATCAAATTCATAACCTTGTGACCTGTACCATTCCGTAAAGATTCTATTCATTGCAATAGAAGAAATTGCATTAATATTTGCCCTTAAAGCTTCTTCCGGCCAGGTGGGATACAATTCACTTGAGCCCACATTTTTAATATAATCCAAATATGGAACAGTTACATTCAGTGCATCTTCGTCGGGAGGTCCCAAATGAACGGTTATATAAAGGGGAAAAGGCACAATCACATGGGGAAGGCCAGCCTCGGGAATAAATACATTTACATTATCAATACTCATATTATCACCTTGTTTTCATTATTGTATCAAGCTTTCGCCTGCATCAGGAAGTAGATTTGTATCACCGAATCTCAATTCCCTGTAAACACTAATTAATTTGTTCCATGTTTCTTCGTCCACAATTCCGTCTTCCTCAAGACCGTAGTATCTTTGAAAGGCTGATACGGAAGCCCTTGTTTCGGGACCAAATATACCATCCGGCTGAACAAAGGGTATATCGGAATTTACAGTTGAAATATATGCTAATATCTCTTGTATTATTAATACTCCCGGCCTTTCCGAGCCTTCGCTGTATACGGTGCCTGTATAAAGCAGGGAAGGCAGCTGAACGGCCACAGGCGGCAACTCTCTTAAAATTCCAAGAATGCTGTTATACATTGCAATCCATGTTTCCTCATCGATTATTCCTGTTGTTGGAAGCCCCATGGTTTTTTGAAATTCTCTTATGCCGTTTCGTGTTTCAGGTCCCAAAATGCCGTTGATATCAACTGCATTTATTGAATCATAAAAAGCCGACAAAACGTTTAAAAAAAACTGAACCATTTGAACCCTTGGAAGAACCTGAACCCCCTCTTCTACTTCCGTGATATCTTCAACCGTATCACCCACTAAAACTCCTCTGCCTGCAAGCTCTGCAAGCCTTAGCACAGTTGCTTGTACGGTTCCTATTTGAAACCATGTAGCCATATCGATTATACCTGTTACCGGAAGATCAAATATATTTTGAAATTCTTTCACTGCAGCTTCCATATTTTCATCAAATACTGTATTAACGGCTACCAGCACTGGTATGGCAGGATAGTTTACAGATATTACATTTAATGCCTCTTTTGCAATAAGTACATACTGGCTGTCATCACCAAGCTTAAGCGGTGATTCGGGAAATGTCTGCTGGATTGTTGTTACACTCATTTTAACACCTCACACATTGGATTCATCAATAGGGCTTGAAGGTATTACTATGGTCCGTTCTCCTTCATCTTCATCTCCGCCCTCACTGACAGGTATCAGCGTCACAGTAAAATTAGTTGTCGTGTCGGGAAAAACCCTTAAGTCTATAATATTTGAAGTATAATAACCGATTGCCTGTATTCTTAGATTATATGTTGAGAAAAAAAACGCCCGGCTTCCCAGCGGGTCCTGGGGGTTATATACCACCGGAAGAGCCATCTTGGGAACCTTTCCGCTTATGTCCGTCACCAGATGGTACAAGGCTTCTTCGTTACCTTCCAGGTCTGTCACATATAGGGTAACAACGGCATCCCTGACAGGAACGGCACCCAAAGCTGTGTTTACAGATACACTGACAAAACCTGTCTGGATATTGGAGTTGTCTCCGTCAAGCTCTGCTTCGCTTAATAATTGCAGTATTTCAGGCTTTTTAGCTCTTTTTATTTTATTCCGTGCGATATACGGCATATTTCTTCTTCTATTCATGAACCCACCCCTTATATTTATATTAAATATATGTACACAATATAAATATATTAAATATTCTTAACTATTCTGAATAAAAGAATAGTTCTTTTTGTAGAATTTTGTGGTAAAATGTAAAAACACACCTTTCGTTTATTCTAAAAAACAACACAATATTACGTAGTGATGTATTATAATAGGTAATATTAATCTCAGGGTATGATTAATTCATTACCATTCAAAGGGAGAAAGATGATAAGCAACGAGGACTTAATCAGACTGCACCTGATTAACGGATTGGGAAGAAAAACTATCAGTAAAATATTATCTTACATAGAATTTAAAAACATAAGGCTGAACAACTTTTCTGAAGTCTTAAAAATGATTAGCCAAATGAATCTCAAAAGGCTAAAAATTGATGAAGAGAAAATCGAAAGGGAAGCAGCAGTAATTTTTGAATGCTGCAAAAAAAATAAAATTAAAATTATCGGTGTATATGATAAAACCTATCCATACAAATTCAGATCAATAGAAGACAAGCCACTGATATTATATGCGGACGGCGACCTGGAGCTTTTGAATGATAGAAACAACATAGCAATAGTAGGCACAAGAACTCCGTCCCAGGAAGGATATGAAATAAGTTCAATACTGGCAGAGAGGCTGACCGAAGATAACTGCTGTATTGTAAGCGGTTTTGCCGCAGGCTGTGATGAAGCGGCTCACTACGGATGCCTTCAGGCAAAGGGAAGAACCGTTGCAGTAGTACCTTCAGGCCACCTTAATGTTTTAAAACAAAACAGGTCCTTGTACAACACTATTATTTATAACGGGGGCTTAATCATATCTGAACTGCCTCCTCCTTACAAGGCTGAAAAAAATTCCTTCATAGACAGGAACAGACTTATAGCAGCTGTTTCAGAAGGAGTAATAATAGTTGAAGGGGGATTGAGAGGCGGCACATCGCATATGGTAAATTATGCGAAGGAATATCAAAAGCCTGTTGCATATTCAGTTAATTTGTGTAAAATAACGGGACAAACCCTGACCTTTAATGATATAGACATAATAGACAGCTTCGAAGAACTGGTAAAATTTAAAAATAAATCATTCAAAAATGTCCTTGACAAAGCAATTTCCCAGTAGTATAATCAATTTTGCTGTCTGAGAGCATCATGCGGATGTGGCGGAATTGGCAGACGCACTAGACTTAGGATCTAGCGGGCAACCGTGGGGGTTCGACTCCTCTCATCCGCACCACATAAAAAACACGGAATTAAGTTTCCGTGTTTTTTTTAAATTTCAAAACTCCTCCCGTGATTATTATCACAGCAAAGACAAGTTTCAGTGAACATAACTACTATATTTCTTTCTTTTCAGAAAGTCCCATCTATAATGACAAGCCATTGGGTGTGAATAGTAACATTTACTCCGGATTTTTGCAAATATTTCAGAGGAATCTGAAAAAAGTTTTTGGAAAATATTCGGAAAACATTGTCAAAATATGTTGACAATTCAAAAGAATTGTGTTAGGATTACCATAATTAAATAAAGGGCAAAATTTTCTAAAGAAAATGGCGCAAAGCTATAGGGTCTAAGCCATGAAAATGGTATGACAGCCAGTTGCTGTACTTATTGGGTACATTAAATTGATATATAGCTTTGCTGACCGGCAAAGCTTTTCTTATTGGGGAGGAAAATTATGAAAAGAATTACAGCAATAATAATGGTATTGTTATTTATAGCTTCATTTACACTTTGCTATGGGGCAGATGACATATACAAGGGTACAAAATCGGAAATTGATGCTTCAAA
This sequence comes from Sedimentibacter sp., assembly GCA_017995755.1. Lineage (GTDB taxonomy): Bacteria > Bacillota > Clostridia > Tissierellales > Sedimentibacteraceae > Sedimentibacter. The sequence continues at coordinate 12,491 of JAGOIH010000028.1, forward strand.
AACGGAAGACGGATACGTAAAAATAAAATATTTAAATGAAACAACAAAAAAGCTGAAGGTTATAATTGAAAAGGGCACCGGTAAATATACATACGATTTAAACAACAAAGGCGAATATGACATATATCCTCTGCAAATGGGGGACGGAAAGTACAAAATAAGAGTATTCGAAAATTTAAGCGGAATTAAGTACGCAACAAAGCAGACAGTTACAATAGACGTTAAGCTGAAGAATGAAAATGCGCCATTTTTAGCGCCGAATCAACTGGTGAATTTTGAAGAGACATGTGAAGCAATTAAAAAAGCTGAAGAATTAACAGAAGGCTTGACAGAGGACTTCGAAAAAATAGATGTTATTTATGATTATATAATCAGCAATATTAAATATGACACCGAAAAAGCAAGAACAGTGAAAAGCGGATATCTGCCTTCAGTAGATGATATACTGAAAAGCAGCAAGGGTATTTGCTTTGATTATGCTTCATTAATGGCTGCAATGCTTCGGTCCCGGGATATTCCGGCTAAACTGGTAACCGGCTATTCTTCAAATTTAAATGTATTTCACGCATGGAATGAAGTGTATACCGATGAAACAGGCTGGATAAAGCTGAATGAAATGTATTTTGACGGATATCAGTGGAAGCTTATGGACTCTACCATCGCATCAACAGGCAAACAGTCAAACAGCCCCAAGGTTATGGAATATACAAATAAATTAATTGACAGCAAATTTTATACGAAACAGTTTGAATATTAACTATAATCCCGCATTTCAAGGGGGTAGGCGGGTTATATATGCCCTTCCTAATATTAAAAAGATATTAATTAGTCTCCTCACCACACTAAAAAATGACCTTCCCCCAATAGGTCATTTTTTAGTATATACTATTTCAGATGTTTTATGAGAGAATCTGGTTCAGTGGCGTATACCAATGCATTTTCCTTTGTTATCAAACCCTTTTGATATAATTCCAAAATACTTACATCCATGGCCTTCATACCCATATATTCCGAAGAATAAATTATGCTGTTTAGCTGGTGGACCTTGGAATCTCTTATTAAATTGGATATGGCGTTGTTTGTGAGCATAACCTCAAAGGCTGCAGCCCTTCCTGCAACAGCTGAAGGAATGAGGTGCTGTGAAATCACCGCCTGCAGCTGCATTGAAAGCTGAACCCTCACCTGCTGCTGCTGATTGGACGGGAAAACATCAATAATTCTGTCAATGGTATTAGCGGCACCGGTGGTATGCAGTGTGGATAAAACCAAATGCCCTGTTTCTGCAGCAGTAAGAGCGATTTCAATAGTTTCCAAATCCCTCATTTCACCTATGAGCAATACATCAGGAGCCTGTCTCAATGCAGACCGGAGGGAAGAAATATAGCTTTTGGTATCTGTGTAAATTTCTCTTTGGCTTACAATCGACTTTTTGTGCTTGTGAATAAACTCTATAGGGTCTTCAAAGGTCATTATGTGGCAGTTTCTTTCCTTGTTGATTTTGTCGATTAAACATGCCAGGGTTGTTGACTTTCCGCTGCCTGCCGGACCTGTTATAAGAACCAGCCCCTTGGTTTTTTTGTATAAATTCATTACAACATCAGGTATGCCTAACTTCTTAGGGTCAGGCAGTTCAAAAAACACAACCCTGATTACCGCAGCGTAGGAATTCCGCTGCTTGTAGGCGCTTACCCTGAACCTTCCAAGCTTAGGCAGTGAAAATGAAAAATCCACATCTCCTTCATCTTCTAAAAAACAAAGGTCTTTTTCATTGGCAATGCTGAAAATATCACTTATTATCCCGTATGTATCATCGGAAGAAAGCGGTTCGTCATTAAAGGTCACAATATCTCCCAAGATTTTATAGCTTAAGGGTCTGCCTGTGATTATAAAAATATCCGAAGCTTTTTTCTCAATGGCAGTTGTAAACATATTCATAATATCCATACTAATCAATCCCTTCCCATATATCAATTATTTCGTCTTCATAAACAGGCAGCTCGATATTTGACAAATTCCACGCCCTAATTTCATAATTAGCTCTGTCTGTAAAAAATAAGTTTAAAGCAACGGTGATTTTTTGATTTTTCTCTCCCGATACTTCATATTGAATATTTAAATTTTCTTCATCAATGTCAATTCCGTCAATATCTGACAGCTTCCTGAGAATACTTTCCTTGCTTTCATTTACATCAGTATCATACAGCACATCGCTGATTTCTGCCAGCTTTTCTTCAGCCCTGCCGTGTATACTATAGTAATCCGCTGTGATTTCCTGAGCTTTGTTAGACAGCTTCAAATCCGAATAGGCAGTTGTAAATGACAATACGGCAAAAATCATCAGGCACAAAACTACAAACACAGTGATTATAAGGGTTCCTCCCATGCCTACCGAAACATTGGTCCTTCTATTCATGGCTGCCTCCATAAGGAAAAAACTTCCTGCTTTCAATAGAATAAATTTCCCGGCTGCCCTTATTTATAAAAGGATAGGGTTTTTCCCTTTCAGCTGAAATATTTATTTTTACCAGGTCTCCGGACCTTGTATTTTCTTGGTCTATTACTATGGTTACGGAATAATCCCTGTCGCTTCCCTGTTTCCAGTTCTCATCGTAATACTTGGTGTATATGTTACCTGGCTCTTTTTCTTCATAAGATTCATCCAGGAATTCATGCATTTCAACAGTGCTTTTTAATGACTTGATAACTTCAAAATCCGACTGAATGATCATGCCTGCTTCTGTCTTGTCGTTTGCCCTTATTTGGGTAAACCTTGCAATACCGAAGCAGCTTAGCATTATTATTCCTGCCGTGGCAAATATCAAGACGGATAAAATTATTTCAACCAGTGAAACCTTTGAATTAAGTGCTACTTTATTCATGGCCCGCCGCCTTTGAATACAGGGATAAATACAGATCTGAACTTTCTTCATTGTTCACTGCAGTAAACTTGTACATATCATCCCTGACCTTTTCAATATTAAAATCATCTGCATCAACTACCTTCATACCGTCCGACAATTCAAAGGCGGTATCCGCATCTGTAAACATTTCATAAATTGCTCCATCATAAAAATATATCCATGTTTGATATTTTTCATCATCGAATAATTCATTTATCAATACTGCATCTACGCCGTTCAGCTTGGTGATTTCAACAGCTTTATCAATGTCAGACTGCCTTATCTTATTGGCAATGTAAGAAAGAGAAACCCTGAGTTCATAATTTGTGTTTCTATCTTTATTTATCCTGTCATATATGTTTTTCCCCAGGGAAATAATCATTACTGACAATATTACTATAATAAGGTAGAGAAGCATTACAAATATAAATTGAAATGAAAACTGGTTTTTTGTATCCATATTTCTTCCTTCCTCTTTACTGTGCATATTTCAGAAATACCTGCACCTGGGGTATTATATTGGAGGCAAAAACACTGTAGCTTACAAAATACCTGTCATGGTCTACCAGCAAACCGTAGTTGTCCTCAAGATATTTGATGTCGGGAGGGTAGAACCCTTCAATGGCATAGCACTGAACAGCACTCCTTATTATTGCATCAGATAAAATTTTATGGCTTTCTTCGCCGGTTTTTCTCTGGGCATTATCAACCGCCGTGTACATAAAAGCAACCAGCATTATTATTATAATAACAGAAAAAAATTTAAAATAATTTTTCACAAAATCATTCCTTTCAATTATCTGATAGATGACTGCTTAATCTACCCCATAGACGACATTATGTTCATCAGCGGATTTTTTCCCATCAGGTGATTCTTAAAATTACCCGATTGACGACATTATGTTCATTAAAGGAAGCATCACGGAAATCAGTATCACTCCTATTAATACAGACAAGATACCTACCAGCACCGGTTCAATCAATGAAACAGTATTGTTGATTGCCTGCTCTGCTTCGTTTTCATATATATCGGTAAGCTTATTCATTACAAGGTCCATTTCACCGATTTTCTGCCCCATGTTCAGCATCTGCATATGCATGCCTGAAAACAGGGATAACTTACTTACCGATTCAAGGAAACCGTCTCCTGATTTCATTGAATCCCTGCAGGATTGAATTTTTTCCTTAAGAACCGGCTCTTCAACAATATCCAAAAGCATATCTATCGAAGAATCCACATTCATGCCGCTGTTTAACAAAAGGGACATCGCTGATGAGAAACGGTATGCGGTAATTTTTTTCATAATGTTTTTGGTCAGTGAAAAATTGTTTAAAAAATTATTGAGGGTTTTTTTGCCGTTTTCAGTTTTATTAAGAATAAAAATTACAGCAACAACCGCCATTATTACGATTACCAGCACCATGGCAATTCTTCCGGCTGTTATGCCCTTTGAGAAGGACACCAAAAATGACGTATCATCCGGGGAAGCACCAAGCTCTTCAAGCATTCCTTCAAATACTGGGAAAATTTTAGTAACCAATAATATAATTACAAAAGACATCATCACAAAAAG
>JAGOIH010000029.1:0-9494 GCA_017995755.1 Sedimentibacter sp.
ATGCGAATCATCGTAGCTTATAAATGTTCTTCCGTTATAAAGCCAGGGTACCAGTGATTCTGCGTGAAAACTTTTCAAATATTCCGGATTGCTCAGATAATCATTTTTAATTACATCAAATCCCAGTGACCTGCCCTGAGAATGAGTTTGATACAAGCCGTTATTGGTATTTTTTGATACCGTGTACACATATCCGTAAAAAGGAATTCCCACCACAAGCTTGTCTGCCGGCAATCCTGCATTTAACCATGATTTGACGCTTGAATCAATACTTATTTTATATTGATATGATTCATCGTTATTGTTATACAGGGGTGAATTAAAATCAGTATATGCATCCCAGGGTCCGTGTATGTCATAGGACATAAGGTTTACATAATCCAAATAATTCTGGAACTTTTCCACTTCCGTATTTTCTATGTAGTAATTGCTTGCTCCTGCAGCTATAGTGAGCAAATAATCCTTATTATCCTTCAACTCCTGAGCATTCAGCTTTTCACGAATTTTCTTTAAAAGCAGGGTGAAATTTTGTTTGTCATCAGGACTTTTTGAATTGCTGTCAAGTCCTCCTCCCACAGGGTATTCCCAGTCCAGGTCCACTCCGTCAAGCCCGTAGCGGGAAACAAATTCTGCACAGCTTGCTGCAAATTTAGTTCTTGATACATCTGTTGCTGCCATGTCTGAAAATCTCCCTGACCAATTCCACCCCCCTATTGAAATCAAAACTTTCAAGTCAGGGGCGATTTTTTTTAGTTCCTGAAACTTTTTAAAATTTTCAGGATCCTTGTCAGGATATCCCATCTCTATTTTATAATCTGAACTGATGTTTGCAAAGGCATAATTAATATGAGTTAATTTTCTTATATCTATTTTTTCAGGAGTATATCCTGAATAAGACTTCCATGCCGGATAATAGCCAGTGATTATTTGTTGTTTTTTTTCAATTTCTTCGTATGCTGTCTTTGTTTTTTCAACTCCTTCAGATATAAATGATGTAGCTTGTCCTATGTAAAACATCATAATTAACGCTGCTGCCATAAATAAATGCTTTAATTTTGTTTTCTTCATATGTAGTATGATGTATACTTGTATACAACCTGCCTCCTGTAACGTTTTCTTAATTATAACATACCTGTATTGTTTTGAATCTTGAAATAATAGGCAGTTTCAATCACTCTTAGCTTATTTTCCATTATTAGTCACTACTTCTATCATATTTCATAATATTAGCATTTTTTGTTGAATCATTATACGACACCAAATTTATTTGCTTTGATATATTTTTGTTGCAATTCTAATTAAAAGGATTAAGATGGAACTAGGAATATATATGTATTCTATTGAGTAAAAAAAGGAGGTGCTTTATGAAAACAAAAGTCAGAGCCTTATCATTTTGCTTAGCGGTTTTAACTGTGCTTACCATGATTCCGAATTTAGCCTTCTCGGCATCAACTATATCAGGTCAGTTAATTTACACTTCTGCTGATGAATGGGCAAAGCCTGAAATCGAAAAAGCTTTTAGTGCAGGAATAGTCCCTTCAAGATTATTTGCAGCTGATGCAAAAAATCCTGCTACCAGGGAGGAACTATGTGAAATCGCCGTGCTTCTTTATGAAAAGGTAACAAAAAGTGAAATTGAAGCTGCAAATCCAAACCCTTTTACCGATACGAAAAATGTGGAAATACTTAAAGCATACAATCTGGGCATTACATCAGGTACTTCTGCCGCAAACTTTTCACCTAGTGACATTACAAACAGGGAGCAGGTAGCTACTATGTTTGGCCGTACCATCCGTTTAATGTTCCCTTATGATGATTATTCAACAGAAGGGGCACCTGTTTTTTTAGACCAGGGGTATATTTCATCCTGGGCTTTAGATCATGTGAAATTCATGAGCAAAGTCGGAATAATACAAGGCTCAAATAATTATTTCATGCCCAAAGCCATAACAAATGACCAGATAGTTTCAGGCTACGGTACCACAAAGAGAGAAGAAGCTTTAGCAATAGCAGTAAGGATTTACAACAAGTACATAAATCATACAGCATCTGATTCTGCCGATATAACAAGTAAAGAAAATTTTGCCAAGTCCTTGATCAGAACCAATATTCCAAAATTATCAGAGAGTGAAAAATTTTCACAAATTGATTTTGATAATCGTATGTTCAGACCTATTTATAAGCCAAAACTTACACTGACAGCCCAAGACGGTTATGCATCCGACGGCACTCCGAATTATTCACCGTCACCCTATGCACCATTGGTATCCAGCAGGGGGGATAAAATTGAATCATTTAAAATTTCACTGCCAAGCGATGTTCTTTCAAAAACAAGCTCCATAATATGGCAGGTTTCCTTAGTGCCTTTCGACGGCAGACCTGTTGATTTTGGGTCGCCTGCTCCGGGCGGCCTCTTGATGAACGGCAAGCTGTCAAGCTCGGCAACTTCTTTTTCAATAGATTTTGGAAAGGTTGAAGAAGCAGACAATGCTCTGCGCAGCCCTAAAACAAATAGAATTATATTTAAGCCGAGATTGAGTTCCAAAACAATTGAGATGGCTGGTCTTACCCTGCCCATTGCACCAATTAATCCAAATCTCATCAGCCCGATTAACCCCAATATTATTGACCCTATTATTATTGACCCTGATATTATTAACCTGCCTGATATTATTGTGCCAAAGGTATTGGATGCAAGTAAACTCATACCTGCCTCTCCTTCAGAACAAAAGCCTGTTTTGCAGAGGACATATTATGTAAGGGCATATCCGGCTGACAGTTTTGGTAATAGCATTGGGGATACAGGGGCAGGCCTGCCTGTAATATATGGTGACCCCCTTCCTGCAAAGAGTGACGGCACCAAAAAAGTATATCTCCCCATTTATCTTTATATGCTCCAGCACTCGGGACCTCGAAGAATTGAGCGAGGTGAGTTCCCTGATAATTTCTTAGATATTAATGATGGTATAATGCTTAACAATAGCAGTATCAAAACCTATTCCGTACTGCCTTTGGGATATCCTTCAAATACCCAGGAACTCAAGGTTCAGGTAAGTTTGATAAAATACACAGGTTCAGCAGATAGTAATTGGAACAACACTCCAGGTCTTGTTTATGAAAGGAGTATTTTTCCTGATGACCCTGAATACTTAAGGTTAACAGACAGCGATACACAAGGGATAGTTATTGACTTCTCAAAATTTATTCCCCCTGATGACCAGCTGCCGGAAGATAAAAATATACCTTATTATGTACGTGTTGTTTCTTTTATCAAAGGTACCCAGCCCGGTTCCGTAAAAGCATTATCTTCTGAAACTGTGGCCATAAGTTATGGAAAGCACAATCCTCAATCAGATGTTGTATTTTTAGAGCAGATTAAAATAGAGCCGCCGATACCCAAAATTACAAAATTCTCTTATACTCCTATACAATGGGAAACTACAAACTGGAAGTATCACTATGTGGTAACCAAACAGCCTACTTACAAGGAAGTATTTGGTTCATTCATGGGATCAGTTATGCCCGATGATGGTGAGGCACTTTATCCGCCATATACTGTGGGTACAAAGCTCGATTTTACTCCACCACCTCCCCAGGTAAAATCCTGGTGGGAGGAAGCATTAGATGCTATAACTGGATTCTTCCAGGACTTAGCTTCATTTGTTTCGAAGGTTGTAAACTGGGTAAGCAAAGCCTATGCAGACCTGAAATCAGGCTTGATTAAATTTGTAGCGTCTGCATTTCCTGCAGGCTGGCGAGGATTTATTGAAACTGCACTTACTGCTATGGTTGACTATGGTCTTGCATCAATTGGAATTCCGCCAACTCTGCCTAATTTTGACGAACTCAGTGAAATGGGAATAGATTACTTAGCAACCATAGCTGTGGAAGCAACAGGAATTCCTGCTAATGAATTGACGGAATATGGCAAAGAAAAACTGAAAGATGAATTAGCCGGGGGGATAAAGGAGAACGTCGCAAGCTCAGCTAAGACTGCTTCGCCTAATCCAATGAACTGGAATTTTGTTAAACTTGATCCTGAAGAATTATATAAACCAGCCTATATGACTGTAGAGCTTTACAATCCTCATAACATAGCAACACCTAAAGGTATGCTGTATTGTACTGTTGATACATTGCTGGATTTATCCCTTGTTGAAACCGACCAAAATGTAAAAACACTGTATACGTTTTATGGCTCACCGCTTATCTATCTTTATAAGCCGGTAATGGGTATGAAAATTCCATCAATTCAGCCCGGTGAAAAACTTACTGTTCCTATAATTTTAGAGGAGATGGTTGGAAACTCATTCTACAGCGGCGGACCGCCTGTGAAAAAGAATGATTTCAGCACTATGTATGCCTTGGGAGAATATAACTTCAGTATAACCATTAGTTATGAACTGCCTCCTTTATCTGAAGAAATTGCAAGGCAAAAATACACGCAAAATGCCATCTACTCTTACAGCACTTTGGGCAATGCAATAAGTTTCACTCAAATGCCTAATAAGAGTTACAATAAATAGATAATTTGTTTTGCAATAAATACCTCCATCTAAAAAATGGGGGTATTATATTTTGCTTGTACAATACAAATGGATGGGTTAAAATAATTGGGAGACTTAATTAGGGATATAAGAATGATAAATAATGTAAATTTGACAGAAGGAAAAATACGCAGCGCGTTGGTAAGATTGGCACTTCCCATAATGGGAACTTCATTCATACAAATGGCTTACAACCTAACAGATATTATGTGGCTTGGCAGGCTAAGTACCAATGCCGTAGCAGCTGCAGGGGCGGCAGGTTTTTTTTTGTGGGTTGGTTCAGCCCTGGTCATGATTGCTCAGGTAGGAGTAGGTGTTAAGGTCGCCCATTCTTATGGAAAAGGGGATTTGGAAGCAGCAAAAACCTATATTAACAATGGACTTCAGCTTAATATATCCATCGCTTTACTATACTCTTTATTTTTATATTTATTCAGACATGAAATAATCGGATTTTTTAATATTGAAGATTCAAGTGTTGTTAAAATGGCTCTTGAATATTTGACAATTATATCAATAGGCATGACATTTCACTTTTTAAATCCTGTTTTTTCTGCAATTTTAAACAGCACAGGAAACAGCATTACTCCTTTTAAAACAAATACCATCGGATTAATTGCCAATATTATCATTGACCCCCTTTTGATATTCGGTTTCGGTCCCTTCCCTGCCTTAGGAATCAAAGGTGCTGCATTGGCAACAATAATGTCTCAGTTCTTCGTAACCATAATCTTCTTGATTATAGGAAAGAAATATGACACAATTTATTCGCATGTTAAATTATTTAATCAACCAAACCTTCAAATTATTAAAGATATAGTCAAAATAGGTTTTCCTCCCTTTGTTCAAGTAGGCATCCATGCAGGCATTTCTATAGTACTTACAAGGATACTGGCAGTCTTCGGGCCGGTGGCAATTGCCGTTCAAAGTATCGGCTCTCAAATTGAATCTATCACATGGATGACGACTGAGGGTTTCTCTCAAGCAATTTCTGCATTTACGGGACAAAATTACGGTGCAGGAAAGATAAAAAGAATTAAGGAAGGATATGTAAAAGGGATTCAAATTATCGGGGGTATAGGTGTATTTGCAACCCTTTTGTTAATATTCGGTGCTGAACTCCTATTTGAAATTTTCACTCCCAATGATCCTACTGCGATAAAAGAGGGAATAATCTATCTGAGGATTCTGGGTTTATCTCAATTTCTTATGGCAATTGAAATTGGGACTACCGGAGCATTTAACGGATTGGGAAAGACTATCTACCCAACTGTAAACGGAATTATATTGAATGTTTCAAGAATTCCTGCTGCCTTGATTTTAAGCAAAACAGCCTTAGGTTTGTCGGGTGTTTGGTGGGCAATTACCATATCCTCCAATTTGAAAGGACTGGTGTTGTTTGTTTTATTTTATTTCTACTGGAAGCATTTCGAAAAAAATCATTCCAAGAATAATCCTTTATAATAACAAAATCTCCCCACAAATATTTTAGAATCACGTGTGTAAAATTTTGATTAGTGCATTAACAATAATGTAATATAAGTCAAACATTGACATTCTTTTTGTGTTTTTTATCAAATTCTACATGAAAATAAGACTATTTTATGAAATAATAACGTACTGCTTGAAATTTTGCACATTTCACTATATATCAGAATTTCCTAATTTATTAACCAATAAAATATTTCTTCATATAATAATTAAATAATGGATATTATCAGGAGGAAAAAATGGCTATCAGACCGCCTATTTTGCGGGCAGGCGACACAGTCGGCATAGTAACCCTGGGCAGCCCTCCGGATGCCGGAACAATCGATGTAGGAATACAAACCCTCCAGTCTATGGGATTTAATGTTCTTGTAGGCGACCATGCCTATTCCAATGCAGGTATTGTTGCAGCATCCCCCATTGACCGTGCTTCGGATTTGATGAATATGTTTGAAGCTCCCGATGTCAGAGCTATCATACCTACAAGAGGAGGCACGGGGGTTTCGGATATAATTCCCTATCTTGACTATGATGTAATAAGAAGCAACCCAAAAATCATCACAGGATACAGCGATATAACAATTTTATTGAATGTTCTTTATCAATTAGCAGATTTAATCACCTTTCACAGCCTGCTTTTATTGAATTTCAGACCTGGAACTCCTGCATATAACTTTAATCAGTTTTTTACCGCCACATCAACCATAACTGCCCCAAGACCTTTGGAAAACCCTCCTGAGATGCCGCTGATAAGCAGAGTCCAGGGCAATGTAACGGGAACCATTGTGGGAGGAAATCTTGCATCCTTTGTTGACAGCTTGGGAACTCCCTTCGAAGTGGATACAACAGGCAGAATTTTATTTATTGAAGAAACTCATGAAGCAGCAAGCCGTGTCTACAGAATGATTGCCCACTTGATTCATGCAGGAAAATTCAGGGACTGTGCAGGGATTATTATGGGAGAATGCTCAGGCTGCTACGCAAATTACGGAAAATCATATGAGGACATAATAAATGAAGTGATTGTTCCTTTAGGCAAGCCACTTATGACTAATCTGGCTTCCGGTCATGGAGTATACAAAATGGCTGTTCCCATAGGTGCAGTTACAAATCTCAATACTTACAGCAATACATTAACAGTACTGGAACCTACAGTGAGCCTGTAGGTTCCATCAGGATGATACGGTTACCCATATTAATGAATATCAGGAAATCGCCTGGCTATTCTTAAAAAAATCCTCCCATGGATCTTTTCCCTCAATCCTTAAAATAGCTTCTTCCATATTGATGCTGTCAGGAGCAACAGTATACAGCTCATCCCATGAAATCGGCATTGAAACCTTAGCTCCTTTTCTTGCTCTTAATGAATAGGGTGCAATGCTTGTGGCTCCTCTGGCGTTTCGAATCCAGTCAATAAATATTCTGCCTTTTCGACTGGCTTTTCTTACATTGCTCGTGTATCTTTCAGGCCACTTATTTTCCATTACAACCGCAACCTGCTTTGCAAAATCGTAAAATTTTTCCCAGTCTGCAGACGGCTTTAAAGGAACAAGAACATGGTATCCCTTGCCGCCGCTGGTTTTTAGATATGATTTGAGCTGCAATTCATCAAGAATGCTTTTCACATCCTCCACACCTTGGCGAACCCTTTCCAGGTCCATTCCTTCATCCGGGTCTAAATCAAATACCAGGAGGTCCGGCTGCTCAAGATTATCAATAGTGGCTGCCCAGGTATGAAATTCCAATGTGCCCATCTGTGCTTCGGATATAAGACCGGTTTTGTTTTCAATATAAAAGTATTCCTCTGTTTCATTGTTGCCTGTAATGACAGGTATAGTTATAACCCCCTTGGTGCCGGGTCCCGGATGTTTTTTATAAAAGCAAGCCTTTGACACTCCTTTGGGACAACGGACAATACTTAGAAGCTTATGTCTCACATAGGGCAGCATACGGTCAGCAGCATTTGAATAGTATCTGACCACTTCTTCCTTTGTAATACCCAGTTCATCGTATATTATTTTATCCGGGCTTGAAATCTTAACTCCTTCAATAATAAGACCTTTTTCCGTTATTGCCTTTGCTTGTTTATGATTTTCCCTTACTAAATAATTATCTGCATTCATTTCCGGCTGTTTATCATCCTCCTGATTTTCTCTTTTTATTTCTTTAGTGTTCTTATCTTCTCTCAATCCTTTGTAGCTCGCCTGCCTTAACAGATTATCCTTTGTCCATTCGGCAAATTTAATTTCTGCTGCAAGTTCCGGCTCGAGCCATATTATCCTTTCATTTGATTTTATCTTCGGCACCTGCTTGAAGGGAGGATCTTTGCGCTTTAAACCCTCAAATTTGCTTTCAAGAACCTTCATGTCATTTTCGCTTATTCCAGTTCCTGCACGTCCTGCATATATTAATTCTTCACCCTCATACAGACCAAGAAGAAGAGAGCTTATCCCCCTTGTTCTTTTGTCTGATAGTGAATACCCTCCGACAACAAATTCCTGTCTTTTGTCGCATTTAAGCTTTATCCAGTCTTCATTCCTTGTTCCGCTATAAACAGAATCAGGCTTTTTCCCCACTATGCCTTCCATGCCTGCTTCACAGGCTGCAGCAAAGCTTTCCTTCCCCTGTCCCTTTATATGACGGCTGTAATAAAGATTTATTGGTGCATCCTTCAATAAATTCTCAAGCTTTTTTTTCCTTTCAACCAATGTTTGTCCTCTCATATCCTGTCCATCAAGAGCAAGCAGATCAAAGACAATATAAGTCAGAGTTTGAGTGCCCTGGTTTTTTAAATAATTCTGCAGAGCCTGAAAATCAGTCTTGCCTGATTCATCGGTAACAACTGTTTCACCGTCTAAAACCATTGGCCTTCCTTGAGCCAAGTCTATAAGGGAAGAAGCTATTGAATAAAATCTTTTGGTTATATCATTGCCGTTTCTTGTAATAAGCCGGACACTGTTGCCTTCTACAAATGCCAAAACTCTGTAGCCGTCATATTTCATTTCATAAAGCAGCTCGTTATCTTCGGGAACAGTCCTGACTAATTTGGCAAGCTGCACATCTGCCTTTTGGAAAGGATTTTTTATGAGTTTTTCGCCTTGACCTTTTTCAATTTCATCCATTGTCCGTCCTGTTCTGATACTGGTTGTGAATTCAGAAATTACTTCATCATCCCTGACATACTCATCCTTTTCCTTAAGCCACAGCCAATTATCCGAAGTTTCTCCCCCCTTGCCTTTAATTCGGACCAAAGCCCACTTTCCCCTTAAACGGCTTCCCTTCAAAGCAAATTTAAGCATACCTTCACTTAATCCCTCTTCCACATTCACATAGGGCTCCCAGTAACCTTCATCCCAAAGCATTACCACGCCTCCGCCGTATTCACCCTTTGGAATTGTGCCTTCAAAATTTCTATATTCCACAGGGTGGTCCTCAACCTTTACTGCAAGTCTTTTGTCC
>JAGOIH010000029.1:9594-16925 GCA_017995755.1 Sedimentibacter sp.
GCCGCCTGATAGGTTTTTTCGTAATAGACGGGGGAAATTTGATTAAGTTGGGCAAAGTGAAGAATTTGAATGGATTTTTCTTTCTCAGTCTTTATTTTTTCAATTTCTTCATCTGTAATTACAACATACTTGTCCTTGTCATATTCATATCCTTTTACAATTTCATTAGAAGTAATTTCTTTGCCGCAGTGAGCACATGTTTTCTTGTATCTGATTCGGCTGCTGTCATCTGCATGAAGCTGGTTAAAGTGAATGTCATTGTCCTGGGTTGCCGTGTACATGGCAATCGGAATGGCAACCATGCCAAAAGTTATAACTGATTTACGTGATATCACATAATCACCTCCAAGGTTATTGTTGCCAATTATGGTCTATGTATTCGATTTATATTGCCAATAAAGCAAGAATGAATTCACAAAAAAAAACAGGTGAAAAGTCACCATGTCTTTCTCTTGTCAACTGCTCTTTAAAATCTGCAGGCAGGGTTTTTACCTATTTCCTTCTTGAAGGAAAGTGATTCGCGCCTTGAAAATTGTTGAACTTGTATTTTCGTTTATTCCTTCTATGTAGGCATAATTATCTTTCACACCGGCAGTATCCGTATAAAGCTTAATGGTTTCACCGGGCAGGGCTTCATGCAGATAATCAATTTGAATTGAGCTGATATTATATTTTTTGTGAAGGTTTATGCTGAAACAGTCCATAATATAATCAATGTATTTGGCATTGTTCAAATGTTCGTTAATATCTATATCACTGTAGCCAACGGTTTTTTCATAGATTAAATCAAGATTGCCTATCGGCTTGATTTTATCATCTGAAAGGGTAAGAGGTCTTTCTCTGTCAACCTTTGGAAATTCTTCTTCTATTATGCTGCTTCTTCTAAGTTTCCTAGTGTTGTAATCTATTACCACCCATTGGCTGAATGCCTTTGCTATTATATTTTCATCCTTGTCATAGATTAAAAAATTCCTGTTGAACTGCACCTTGTCAGGTTGTTCCGGCCAAGTTTCAATTGCTATTTCTTCCTTGAAAACGGGATATCTTATTATTTCAACTGCTGCCCGGTTTAAAACCCATATTATTCCGTATCTTGCCTGCAATGCATCCCTTCCCACTCCGATATTATAGGCATGTTCCGTCGCCATATCCTGTAAGTAAATAAACAAGGAGCTAAGTTTAAGATTCCGCTTAAAGTCAATATCGCTTACATGAACTGTATATTTCTTTCTAAAAATTGCTTCCATTAAGCACCTCCATTTACAACCCTATCATCTGCATCGGATAAAAGGGGTAATTCCTTACTATCTTATATCTCTGCAATAGCCTCAACTTCAACAAGACATCCAAAGTGCAGTTTGCCCACCGGCACAACAATACGGACAGGTTTATGCTCACCAAAAAACTCTGCATAAACACGATTTACCGCATCCCAATTATCAATATCGGATACATATACCCTACACTGAATAATATTATTCTTGGATAAGCCGGCTTCTATTACAACTCTCTCCAAATTTTTCAAAGCAAGCTTTGCATGTGCTTCAATTCCTCCATCAGGCACCTGCCGGGTATCAGGGTCTATTGACAACTGACCTGATATATACAGGATACCATTTGAAATTATACCTGGCGTATAATGACCTTTATTTTCTGAATCATATCTTGGCTCAATTTTAACCATATCTTATCCTTTCAAATCAGTTATATATTTTTTGGCATTCTTAATTTGCCTGTTAACCTCACCGTATGATGTGCCCCCATAGCTGTTTCTGTTCTTAATGCAGTTTTCTACGGTAAATTGACTTAAGTCTTCAAGTTCAACAGGGAAGCCTATTTCTTTTAAATCTTCTTTGTTAATGTCCGGAAATGTCTTTTTATTTAGCTCGCAATACTTAACTAATTTCCCTACAATTTCATGAGCCTCACGGAATGGTATATCATGCTTAACCAGGAATTCTGCAACATCAGTTGCTTCTATAAAGCCTTTTTTCAGCTGTTCTCTTAAAACACCCTCATTGAAGCTTATGTTTTCAAGCATCCTTGCAAATATATATAAGCTTCTGTCCAAGGTATGTATAGTGTCAAAAAGTGCTTCCTTGTCTTCCTGATAATCCTTGTTTAATGTTAAAAATGTACCCTTTAAAACAGTCAAAAGTGTCATGAGATTGCCTATGGCCCTCCCTGATTTGCCTCTTACCAATTCTGCAATGTCCGGATTTTTCTTCTGCGGCATAATACTGCTTCCTGTACAAAAGCTGTCATCAATAGTGATGAAATTAAACTCTTGAGAATTAAAAACAATAATTTCTTCTGCAAAACCACTTAAATGAGTCATGCACAAGGCAGCATTAAACAAGTATTCCGCAATGTTGTCCCTTGTGCCGACCGTGTCCAGTGCATTCTCTGTAGGCTCGGAAAAATCCAGCAATTTTGATGTTATAAACCGATCTATGGGCAGTGTGGTTCCTGCCATCGCACAAGTGCCCAAGGGGTTTTTATCTATTCGATTCAACAGTTCCTTAAACCTGTCAACATTCCTTCTGAGTCCTTGAAAATGGGCCATATAGTAGAATCCGGCTGTAATAGGCTGAGCATGCTGCAAATGTGTAAATCCCGGCATTATTTTATGGGATTCTTCCTCTGCCTTTATTACCAGGACATTAAGCAGATCTAATAGGCGATTGATTGAATTTCTAACTGCATCCCTTAAAAACAATGTTTCATCCAATGCATTCTGGTCGTTTCTGCTCCTTGCGGTGTGCAGGTATTTTCCTGATTCTCCGATTTCCTTAGTCAGCTCTTTTTCAATAATCATCATTATATCTTCATCAAGAATATTTAATTCAACCTCATTGTTTTCTATTTTCTTTTCAACTTTCGATAAGCCCTCCAGTATTTCTTCGCATATCTCATTGCTTATGATTTGTTGTTCAGCAAGCATTTTTACATGGGCATTGCTGCCCTTTATACTGTGTTTGTACAGAATATTATCAAAGCTTATTGATTCATTGTAGTCGGCAGTATAATCTTCCATGGTCTTAGAAAAACGCCCGCCCCATAAGTTCTTCATATAACTTCATCCTTTCGCTAATATATAATCATAAATTTTTCTATTTAAAGATTTCTTACGGCATATTATAGCAGAATTTATTCAAAGAATCCATAAGAAAAAGGGCTTTCTGCCCTTTTATTTAAAGCATTTAAAAAATTCTTTATTATACTCTTCCAGAATTTTTATTCTTTATTTATTCTCCGAACTGTCCGGATTTTCATGAGCTGTATCTTGGTCATGGACACCTTCTCCTTTATCAGTGGTGATTAGCTATGGTGAAGCCGTTAATTTTCAGGCTGTGAAATAATTGCCTGGTACTGTTCAGGGTCAGTGTCTCCTTCTGTACTGAAACATATTATTACTGATTTTTCATTTAATTTCAGCTTGTTCTTTAGATTTTTCAATTCACCTTTTTCAAGAATCAAAGCCAGCAATCCTAATCCCACTGCACCCGATTCACCAGATATGACTTTCTTGTCACTGCCCATGGGAGCTGCCAGTATCCTCATCCCTTTAGCCGCCGCATAATCAGGACAGCTTGCATATGCATATGCAAAATCCCTTAAAATAGGCCAGGTAACCGTATTGGGCTCTCCGCAGGCTAATCCTGCCATAATTGTATTCAAGTCTCCTGCAACTGAATGGGGTTTCCCGTCATCAGCTAAAGCAGACTTATATATACACGCGGCATTTTCCGGCTCCGCAATTATAGTAACAGGAAGTTCATCCTTATAAACATTTGCGAAATATCCCAGTATTCCTCCAGCAAAAGAACCTACCCCTGCCTGCAGGAAAACATGTGTGGGCTTTGGAACACCATCCTGCTTCATTTGATCTATGGCTTCGGCTGCCATGGTGGTATAACCTTGTGTAATCCAGTTTGGAACTTTTTCGTATCCTTCCCAGGCTGTATCCTGAACCAAATATCCTCCTGTTTCTTCAGCCTTCCTTCTTGCCAGTCTTACAGCATCATCATAGTTTACATCTGTAATAAAAGCTTCTGCACCGGTATCTTTAATATGCTGTAATCTTTTCAAAGAAGAACCTTTCGGCATATATACAATGGATTTGCAGCCTAATTGTGCTGCAGCCCAAGCCACGGCTCTTCCATGATTGCCGTCGGTTGCTGTGACAAACACCATGTCTTTAATTTTTTCTTTAACTTCCCGAAGCTTAAAGTAGTTATAATCTATTGTTTCTATATCCACATCTAATTTCTCACACATGAGCCTTGCTATGGCATAAGTTGCCCCCAAGCCCTTGAAGGCATTGAGTCCAAACCTTTTTGATTCATCCTTTACATATATTCTGGATATGCCCAATTTTTCAGCCAGGCATTCCAAGCTTACCAGCGGCGTGGGCTCGTAGCCTTCAATAGTGGAATGGAATTTCCTTACGCCTTTTACTTGTTCCTCACTTAAAAAGCCTGGTAACTCACCTTTTATATTATTGTTTATCACTGCATTGATTCCATATGCTTCATTTATACTTTCCATTTACATACCCCCATCATTAATTGTGACAACTTTTATATAACTATATAATAATTAGGGTATTAAGGTCAATACTTCCTGCCAAAAACAACATAAATGGGAAGCCATTTTGCTACCCATCTATAAACTCCTTTAATTATTTAAATATCGTAATCTTTTCAATTCTGTCAAATGCCTCTTTCAGCTTTTCCACATTGACAGTACATGCAATACGAACATAGCCTTCTCCACAGTTCCCGAAAGCATCTCCGGGAAGCACCAATACATGAGCTTCCTTCAATATTAGTTCAGCCGCCTCAACACTTGACAGACCGGTTTTTTTAATGTTTATAAACAGATAGAAGCTTCCCTTTGGCGGATAGATAACAGAAAGCTTTGGAATCCGATTAATTCTTTCAGCTGCGTAAAACATTCTCTTCCTGTACTCATCAACCATGGGAGGCTGAATTTCGCGGCGGTTTCTTAAAGCATAAATTGCAGCCCTTTGAGAAATCGATGGTGCCGTGAAAACTACATTTTCGTTAATTTGCTGAATAACTTTGATTATGTAGTCCGGTGCAATAATATTTCCTACTCTCCATCCGGTCATGGTAAAATTTTTCGAGAAAGAATTAATAATAATTGTTCTTTCCTTCATACCGGGAAGACTTGCAATGGGTACAAACGGGTTTTGATAGCTGAAAGATGTATAAATATCATCTGAAATTACAATCAAATCGTATTTAAGGACAATATCTGCAATCTCCTTCATAACCTCAACAGTAAGACAAGAACCTGTGGGATTGCTTGGTGAGTTAATAACCAATGCCTTTGTTCTTTCTGTAATAAAACTTTCCAATCTTTTTATATTTATTTGATAATCTTCTTCCTCGTAAGTAGGCAGTTCAACGGGAACCCCCCTAGCTAATTTTACCTGCTGGGGATATGGGGTAAAGTACGGTGCCTGCAATATTACTTCATCCCCATCATCGATTATTGCTTCTAAGGCCAGGTACATTCCAAGGCATGCAGATGCACAAACAAAGACCTCCTCATCCTTTACATCCATGGCGTATTCTTCTTTGTAATAATTAACAATTTCCTGACGTAATTCAGGGTCTCCACGAAAGTCTGTGTATTTTGTATGACCTGCCTTAGCGTCAGCATAAGAATTATCTATAATAATATCGTGTGTTATTAAGTCCGGGTCGCCCAAACTCAAATTTATTACATCATCATATGATTTCGCAATTATATCCGATTGACCCATGGCTGTGCTTTGGTCTTTCCAGTACCTTTTTGCAATAAACTTATTTTTCACTTTCTTCCCTCCAAAAGTCTCTGATTTACATAAATAAAATTATGTAAAGTAACGGGTTTATAGTATATAAATTATTCTAAATTTAATAGTAAAATAGGCTTATAGAATAATACCTACAAGATCACCGGCTGTAATGCTGTTTTTTGTTACTTGGCTGTCAAAGGCAATTAAATTGACACCCTTTTTACTTATTTTTTTCAATGTTTCGCCAAATTCCTCATGGGTTTTGTAATTAGGTGTAAAATACAATACATCCTTCATCTGAATAACAAAACATACATAAGCCTCATAGCCCTCATCATTACTGTCTGAAAGTTCGTTTAAATGCTTTAGTCCTCTTTCTGTCGGAGCGTCGGGAAACATAACAAGGCCCTTTTCCTCCAATGTAACCCCTTTTACCTCAACAAATATTTTTTTGTTATCTGCTTCAATATAAAAATCAAAACGTGAATTATTATATTTGCATTCCGGTTTTATTAATTTAATTTTTTCAAACAATTTTCCCTCTAATAACCATTCATAAAAAACCCTGTTAGGTGCCTGACTATCAATATTGACCAACCTTTCACCCTTATAAACGGATATTAAATCGTACTTTGTTTTCCGGTTTGGATTATTTAATTCTTGTACATATATTGAAGCCCATTCAGTTAATAATTCCTTGCAGCGTCCTGTATTTTTTACATGGCATGCTTCAATTTTCCCATCTATATAAATATTTGCAATAAATCTGTTTGGTCTGTTAATAAACTTAGCTGTTTTTATATTATCGTAAATCAAAATTACTCCTTATCAAAATAGACGTGATATCCTTCGTTTTACTCAGGACTGCACGTTATAAAAGTTATTCTAAATCAACCGATTTATTGTTGATATCGAGAATTGCTGTTTTGCATGTCCCGCCTAAATTTTCCTGAACTAATTTTGCTAAATCATTTATAGCCTTTTTTAAATCTTCTGTTCTTTTTTCATCAACTGATTCAATGATTAAAAAGGCATTTTTTGTGTTTTCTGTAAGCATGGTTCTTACTGATTCCCGCCAGTTCCAGCATCTGCAGATTGCCCCCTCATCGTCTTTATATATTATTTCCCCTTCATAAGGCGGCTCGCTCTTATCTGAGCCGTATGTAATAAAGCTCTCATTCCCCGCTGCCTTTGTCAGCCGGTTATCGCCTGCAAATGAATCAATATCTTCACCTCCGCAGGGCAATGCATATTTTAATGAAATGGAATTATAAATATCAACCAAAGGATTTATAGAACCAATTTGATTTTCATTTTTAACTCTCTTTAACAATGCTTCAATGGAGCATCTGGCTCCTTTCTTTGTTTTGAATTTTTGAAAGGCTTCTCTCCATACCTTTACAACATCGTTTTGTATAAATTCCGGATTATCCAAATATTTCAAGGCTTCCTTTTCCGACTCCCGCAGCATATTCAAGTATTTATCCTCTTCTATTATAGAGTTGTCTATGCTGTGGCA
>JAGOIH010000168.1 GCA_017995755.1 Sedimentibacter sp.
GAAGCATATAACAAATAAGGACGTGAAAGAATGAGTTTAATACCAAAGGAACTGCATCCTTCCTGGAATATATTTTTAACCGATGATATTATATTAGAATTGGAAGATATAGAAAGAAAGATTGGCAGCAATATAAATCCTGCTCCTGAAAATGTTCTGCGTTTCATGAAATGTAATCTTTATGACATAAAAGTCGTAATATTGGGGCAGGACCCTTATCCTGAAAGGGGAAGAGCAACAGGTCGTGCATTTGAAGTAGGAGACTTGACATCCTGGAATCAAAAATTCCGGCAGGTATCTTTGAAAAATATTATCAGACTGATTTACAAAAATTATAACGGAATAAGTGAGTATAGTGATATTAAGAAGTTTTCAGAAATACAAAATGAAATAAAGGAAGGAAAATTTTCAATTCTTCCTCCCCATAAGATTTTTAAATCTTGGGAAAAACAAGGAGTGCTTTTACTTAACACATATTTATCGGTTGAAGCAGGAATTACCGGAAGCCATATATCCATATGGCAGAAATTCAGTGAAGAATTACTAAAATTTATTTCAGAAGAAAATAGAAATATCAGCTGGTTTCTATGGGGAAGGATGGCTGAAGAAAAAAAGCAATTTATTAAATACGGCAAATATTATATCAGCAGGCATCCGATGATGTGCTCGGAATTATACGAAGATGACTTTTTAAGAAGTGATTGCTTCAAAGATACGATGGATATAATAAATTGGAAGGGAAATTCCTAAAACTAAATAATATAAAATCTTAACATATTGAAATAATATGTTAAAATCTTTTAATAATATAAAAATTCCTTGAAATTTCAACAAAGGAATTTTTTTAAATTTTTTGCAAATTTCGATATTATTTTTAAAACAATGATATTTCAATGATATTGTCCATTTGTGCAAAAAATATCTATATATAGTATTTGATTGACATATTTTAGTGTTACTGCTACAATATGTAGTACCACATAAAATAACAGGGAGAAAAGGGATATGATTAGAATATTAAAAAGGACCGGAAACTTTGTCGATTTTAATGCCGATAAAATCAGCAATGCTATTATGAAGGCTATGAAAGAAACAAAGGATGGCGTTGATGAGGAATTGGCTAAGGAAATAAGCCTGAAAATAGAAGAGGAACTTTCAAGTAAAAACTATCCCATACCCGTGGAAACGGTACAGGATATGGTTGAAAACTACCTCATGGACAGTGTCAGAAAGGATGTCGCAAAGAAATACATTTTATACAGATATGAGAGGGATAAGTCGAGGGACTCCAGAAAGAGAAGAGATTCCAAACTTCTCAGCGAAGAATTTATCAGCAAGTATAAGCATAGAGGCTCACCTATGGATCAGCTTGGTAACTTTGTTTATTACAGAACTTATTCAAGATGGCTTCCTGAAGAAAGAAGAAGGGAGTATTGGTGGGAAACGGTAAGAAGAGCCGTTGAATACAACTGCAGTTTAGTACCTACGAAAAGAGAAGAAGCAGAGCAACTGTACGATAACATATTTAATTTAAGACAGTTTTTGTCAGGCAGAACATTTTGGGTTGGCGGAACTCCGGTTTCATATAACTATCCTATGGCAAATTTCAACTGTGCATTTGAAATAATAAATGATTTCCATGCATTCAGGGACTTATTTTATCTTTTAATGATAGGCTCGGGAGTAGGTGTAAGAATTTTAAAAAGCGATATAGAGCAGCTGCCTAAAATAAGAGGGAATTATAAAATAATCCATGAAGATTACACCCCAGTAGAAAAGTCCAAGAGAGAAGATAACACAGGCGTTGAATTCAACCAAAATAATTCCGTAAAAATAACCGTTGGCGACAGCAAGGAAGGATGGGTTCAATCCCTTGATTATTTCTTCAGCTTTATAAATTCAAGCGAATATAGAAATATTAATACAATAATAATTAACTACAACAATGTCAGACCCAAGGGAGAGGTGTTAAAAACTTTTGGAGGAACTGCCAGCGGTCATGCAAGTATGAAAAATATGTTTACAAAAATCGATTCGGTTATTAAAAAGCGTGGTGCAATTGAAGGTAAGGACAGATTTAAATTAAAACCTATCGACTGCCTTGATATTGCAAACATTATAGGTGAAAATGTAGTAGTCGGCGGCGTAAGAAGAACTGCTGAAATAATGCTTATTGATTATGACGATACAGAATGTATTGAGGCTAAAAGCAAGCTCTATAAACAAATAGACGGACAGTGGATTGTTGATAAGGATATAATACACCGCTCTATGAGCAATAATTCAATTTATTACAGGAAGAAACCTACCCGCGAGCAGTTAAAATGGCAAATTGAGCAAATGCGGTATTCCGGAGAGCCGGGATGGGTTAATGAAGAGGCAGGAAGCAAAAGAAGACCAAATATGAGCGGAGTTAATCCCTGCGGTGAAATACTCCTTGATAACAAAGGACTTTGTAATTTAACAACTGTAAATGTCTATGCATTTGTTGATGAAAACGGGAACCTGGATGAAAGAGGGCTTATACAGGCACAGCGCCTGTCAGCGAGAGCAGCTTACAGAATGACCTGTGTGGAGCTTGAATTGTCACAATGGGACAGAGTGCAGCAGAGGGATAAACTGACAGGATGCTCACTTACAGGGTGGCAGGATATGGTTAATGCTACAGGTCTTGATAGGGAGCAGCAAGCATCATTATTAAGAAAACTGAGAGATGCCGCTCACAATGAAGCAGAAAGATATGCAGCAGAAATTGGCGAAAAAGCACCTATTTTAGTTACTACCGTAAAACCTGAAGGTACATTGTCACAGCTTCCGGGAGTATCCAGCGGTGTTCATTATTCACATGCACCATATTTTCTAAGAAGAGTCAGGATAAACAGCCACGACCCTTTGGTTAAGGTATGCGAAGAATTGGATTACCCCATATATCCGGAAGTAGGTCAGGATATTAAAACATGTACTACAAAGGTTATTGAGTTTCCTCAGAAGGCGCCGAATGGAAAGACTAAATATGATGTTTCGGCAATTGAGCAATTAGAAAATTATAAATTGTTTATGGAGAATTATGTCCAGCATAATTGCTCCATTACAGTCCATGTAAGAGAGCATGAATGGGATGAAGTTGAGCAGTGGGTATGGGATAACTGGGATGATATTGTGGCACTTTCTTTCCTTTCATTGAATGACAGTTTCTATCAGCTCATGCCTTATGAATCAATAACTGAAGAAGAATACAATAAGAGAGTAAAAGAAATGAAACCATTTATTCCATCTCTTTTAAGCAAGTATGAAGCTCAAGAAGGAGCATTGGATGTAGGAAACGACGGCTGTGATAATGGAATTTGTCCTATAAGATAATTGATATACATTAAACAATCCTTGATATTCATGAATTGAGGATTGTTTTTTGCCAAATTTTTATTGTTTATTTGCATTTTTTGTGATACCATCAAAAAATAATTTGGGTATATCAAATAATCAATATATAGAAAGGAATGGATTGAAAAAGTGGAAGTAATTATCAA